>NZ_MULM01000107.1:0-28739 GCF_002029345.1 Pseudomonas sp. VI4.1 | reverse complement strand
TAGAGACTGTCCACCGCATTCGCGAGCAAGCCCGCTCCCACATTTCGATTTGAGTAAGATCGATGCCTGGCGCACGCATAAAAAAACCGGACGACCTGGAAGTCGCCCGGTTTTCGGGTTACGTGGTTACAAATGCGATTCGGCGTATTCGGCCAGAATCGAACGCGGCACCCCTTGCAGGGTGATGTGCACACCATTCGGGAAATCTTTGAAACGTTCGGTCAGGTACGTCAGCCCGGAGCTGGTCGCGGACAGGTAAGGGGTGTCGATCTGCGCCAGGTTGCCCAGGCACACCACTTTGGAACCGGCGCCGGCACGGGTGATGATGGTTTTCATCTGGTGCGGCGTGAGGTTCTGGCATTCATCGATCAGGATCAGGCTCTGCTGGAAGCTGCGACCCCGAATGTAGTTGAGGGATTTGAACTGCAGCGGCACCTTGCTGAGGATGTAGTCGACGCTGCCATGGGTGTTTTCGTCATCCATGTGCAAGGCTTCGAGGTTGTCGGTGATGGCGCCCAGCCAGGGCTCCATTTTTTCCGCTTCGGTGCCGGGCAGGAAACCGATCTCCTGGTCCAGGCCCTGCACGCTACGGGTCGCGATGATCCGGCGGTAGCGTTTGCTGACCATGGTCTGCTCGATCGCCGCCGCCAGGGCGAGGATGGTTTTACCCGAGCCGGCGGCCCCGGTCAGGTTGACCAGGTGGATATCCGGATCGAGCAAGGCGTACAGCGCCAGGCTCTGATAGATGTCACGCGGTTTCAGGCCCCAGGCTTCCTGGTGCAACAGGGGTTCCTGGTGCAGGTCGAGAATCAGCAGCCGGTCTTCCTCGATCTCCTTGATCCAGCCGACAAAGCCCTGTTCGTCGATGATGAACTCATTGATGTGCACCGCCGGCAGGTTGTCGATCAACTGCACCTGGTGCCAGGTGCGACCGTGGTCCTGACGGGTTTCGACATTCTTCACGCGGTCCCAGAACGAGCCGTCCATGTTGTGATAACCATTAGGCAGCAGCGAGACGTCGTCAACCAGTTGGTCGGTGCTGTAGTCCTCGGCCGCGATCCCGCACGCCCGGGCCTTGAGGCGCATGTTGATGTCTTTGGTGACCAGCACCACGGGCAGCTTGGGCTCGCGCGCGTGCAGGTCGATCAGCTGGTTGATGATGATGTTGTCGTTCAGGTGCTCGGGCAGAATGATGTTCGGTTCGGCGCGCTTGCTCATCAGGATCGACAGCAAACCCTTGGGCCCGCTTTTGCCCCGCTGGATCGGCACACCGAGCTCGACGTCTTCAGGGCTGGCGTCGCCCAGGGTCTTGTCGATCAGCCGAATGGCCTGGCGGCATTCCGCGGCCACGCTGTGATGCCCGCTCTTGAGCTTGTCCAGCTCTTCAAGCACGGTCATGGGGATGGCAACGTGGTGTTCTTCGAAATTAAGCAGGGCGTTTGGATCGTGGATCAATACGTTGGTATCGAGTACATAAAGGATTGGCTGGTTGGAGGAAAAACTACGTCCGTGATCATCCATACTCGGTCACCTTTGTGGGAGCCAGTCGACGCAATACCGTGACAGTGCTGCGCCTCGAAGTGGCCACCGAATTCACCTGCGAGGGTTCAAGTGAACTGCGAACAAGCTGGGTCTTGGAAGACGCCACCTGTGTTGCAGGTTTCGGCGGTCTGTCTTCGTAATACTCCAAAACCTGTGACAGTAAAAAGTACTTTGACGCTTTTTTGAAGTTTATTTTTCAGAGTGACGAATAGCCCTTGGCGTGCAGGCAATGTGCCGTTAAAGTCGGAAGTCCGCCTGCACCGAATTCCCTCCTGAAATCGCCCTCCGCCCAATGTTTACGGGCTTTTGCCGTTTTCAGCGAAACCCGTCCTGACAGTCTTCCCAACCGATCCCGCTCTGCGCCGTTTGCGTGACGAGCCAGGGCATCGCCTTTTTCACGCCATCTTGCTTGACGTTGAAATTGATCACGCCGTGGCGCCACAACAGCATCAGAGTCAACACCCGTTGCGCGCTCTGGTCGGGCTTGAGCTTACCCGCGCCGTCCTGGGCATCGATGTCCCACAGCGCCACTTGCAGGCCCTGGGCGTTGAAGAAGGTTTCGGCGTCCGCACGACGCTGACCGTCAGGCGGGCGGAACAGCGGCAGGTAATTCTCCGGCAGTTTGCCTTTGACCAGTTCGACGCTGCGTCGTACCGAGTCCTGCCAGTCCTGCCAGTGGCTGTGGGAACGGAACTCCCAGCCTTGCACGCCGATGCATTGCATTGAATAAGTGGCTTGCAGGCTGGCGACCGAACGCTCGGCCAGGCGCGCCTGGATGTCCTTGCCGAGGACGAAGAAGGTGCCGCTGATGTTCGACTTGCGCAGGTACTCGGTGACCCAGGCGGTGTTGTCCGGGGTGGCATTGGCGGCGCTGTCGAAGGTCAGCAGGAACAGCCGGTCATTCATCTGCTCGCCGTTGCGCTCATGCTCGCCAAAACGATCGACTTCGCTGCTGGTCTGAGGAAACAGCGCAGCCTTGCGCAATTGCTCGTCCAGGTAGCGGGCATGGAACAACCGACTCGGCTCGGCCCACTTGATGTAGTAGCTGTCGTCACTGACCTGAAACTTGGCCGCCTGCTGGCGCAAGGTGTCCAGGTCCTCGACCAGGAAACAGAAGGAGGCATCCTGATCGCAGCTTTGCTGGGCGAAGTTGTAGTTGCCCAGCAGGCGTTGCCACAAGCGCTGACGCAGGTGGTTGACCGACGCCAGGTTGATCGTGCGCAGGCCCAGGCGCTGGGCCAGGCTCGGTTCGTCCAGGGATTCGCTGGCCAGCAGGACGCTGGCGAACATCAGAATCTCGGCGCGCGAGGCGACGTCGAACAGGGTCGGGTTGTTGAGCTGTTCGGGCCAGGTAGCGCGATCCAGCGTCGCCGCCTCGCCCGGTGCCGCCAGGGCGCTGAAGCTCAAGAGCCAGGCCGCGAATAGAAAAGCGATGCGCAATGGGATGTCTCCATAACAAAACCCGGGCGGCACTATAGCTGATACCGAGGGTGCCCCGGCCTCCTGTGGGAGCGGGCTCGCTCGCGAAGGCGGCGTGTCAGTCGGCATCATCGGAAACTGACACACCGCCTTCGCGAGCAAGCCCGCTCCCACAAGGGGATAGCGGATAGCCACCGATCACCTATCACACCCATAGCTGGAGTCAACACGAACAACCCCCTAGAATCGCCCCCACGATTAAAGGAGACGACTTCATGCTGATGGTGATTTCCCCCGCCAAGACCCTCGACTACGAAACACCGCCGGCAACCCAGCGCTTCACCCAGCCGCAATACCTCGACCATTCCCAGGAGCTGATCCTGCAGTTGCGCGAGCTGAGCCCGATGCAGATCAGCGAGTTGATGCATGTCTCCGACAAGATCGGCGGGCTCAACGCCGCCCGTTTCGGCAGCTGGACGCCGGCCTTTACCCCCGCCAACGCCAAACAGGCACTGCTGGCGTTCAAGGGTGACGTGTACACCGGGCTGAACGCGCAAACCTTCAGCGAAGCCGATTTCGATTATGCCCAGCAGCACCTGCGCATGCTGTCGGGCCTCTACGGCTTGTTGCGTCCACTCGACCTGATGCAACCGTATCGCCTGGAAATGGGCACCAAACTGGCCAATGCCCGCGGCAAGGACCTGTATGCGTTCTGGGGGACGCGGATCAGCGAATGGTTGAACGAAGCCCTGGCGGATCAAGGCGACGACGTGCTGCTGAACCTGGCCTCCAATGAGTATTTCAGCGCGGTCAAGCGCAACGCGCTGAACGCGCGCATCATCAATACCGAGTTCAAGGACCTGAAAAACGGCCAGTACAAGATCATCAGCTTCTACGCAAAAAAAGCCCGCGGAATGATGAGCCGGTTTGTCATTGAAGAGCGGGTCAACGACCCGGCTGCCCTCAAACAGTTCGACGTGCAGGGCTATCGCTACAGCGCCGAGCAGTCCTCAGCGGACAAGCTGGTCTTTCTGCGCGATCACGCGCCAGAGTAGTCACCCGGTCGGCGCACGACACTTCATGAGCCGTCATGCGCCGACGTCTGATCGTCGAACAATCCCCCGCCCACTTCGACGTCTTATTGACGTCAGAAATCCAACGCTCATTTCTCTAACTTTAGTTTCACTCGACTTCGCCGATTTTTTTCCGTAGTGGCACCGAAAATTTTCAGCGGTAGTGGCACATTCCTATCTATTGCGCTCATAGCCCTATGTATCAAGGGTGAAACAGACGTTGCTAGCAATATGAAAGCAGTGCCATCTCAGTCAATATTTCAAGAAATTTCAGGATTCGCGATGAGCGGGCCGGAACTATGTCCAGATGCGTAGTTCATACCACCGGTAACGATTCTCACGGTGCATGTACGAGATAACTTACGCAGAACAGTGATTCACCCAGCGAAGTTGTCACATTAACTTCCGCGACTAATCCCTGATTTGCGCAACACCTGAAGGACAGGAGATAACGCATCAACACTATCCACTGTCAGGCCAAGGCCACGCCCCTATAAACGTGCTCGCCTGAGCACCCAACCGCTTGATTTACGGGCTATCTGCCTGGCATTGAGCGCGCAAGACCTTTGCACCCGAGACTTCCGCAGAGAAGCTCGGCTGCATGACAGGGCACATCATAATAATAAGGCCTAGTTCGCACATCCTGAGTGTACTTATTTAGACACTCGGAACTTATTTTGCCTGAGCGCTGCAGTATGGCGCCGATAAGGCCGCACTTGCGAGTGCACTACCGCTTAACACCATTAATTCCGGCCATGTAATGGCTTGATGAAACAGACTTGATTAACTGAGAGGTAAATGCGATGCGCATCAGCATATTTGGTTTGGGTTACGTCGGTGCAGTCTGTGCCGGTTGCCTGTCTGCACGGGGCCATGACGTCGTTGGCGTTGATGTCGCCAAAGACAAGATCGATATGATCAATGCCGGCAAATCGCCGATCGTTGAACCGGGTCTGGGCGAATTGCTGCAGAAGGGTATCGAGACGGGCCGCCTGCGCGGCACGACCAACTTCGCCGAAGCGATTCGCGACACCGACTTGTCGATGATTTGCGTCGGCACGCCGAGCAAGAAGAACGGCGACCTGGAACTGAACTACATCGAAGCCGTGTGCCGCGAGATCGGTTTTGTCCTGCGTGACAAGACCACCCGCCACACCATCGTGGTTCGCAGCACCGTACTGCCGGGCACCGTGGCCAACGTCGTGATCCCGATCCTGGAAGACTGCTCCGGCAAGAAAGCCGGTGTCGATTTCGGTGTCGCGGTGAACCCTGAGTTCCTGCGTGAAAGCACCGCGATCGCCGACTACGACCTGCCACCGATGACCGTCATCGGCGAGTTCGACAAAGCGTCGGGCGACGTCCTGCAATCGCTGTACGAAGAACTCGACGCACCGATCATCCGCAAGGACATCGCTGTCGCCGAGATGATCAAGTACACCTGCAACGTGTGGCACGCCACCAAGGTGACCTTCGCCAACGAAATCGGCAACATCGCCAAGGCTGTCGGCGTCGATGGTCGTGAAGTGATGGAAGTGGTCTGCCAGGACAAGACGCTGAACCTGTCCCAGTACTACATGCGCCCTGGCTTCGCGTTCGGCGGCTCTTGCCTGCCGAAAGACGTGCGCGCCCTGACCTACCGCGCCGGTTCCCTGGACGTGGAAGCGCCGCTGCTCAACTCGCTGATGCGCAGCAACGTGTCCCAGGTGCAGAACGCCTTCGACATCGTCTCCAGCCACGGCAAACGCAAAGTCGCCCTGCTGGGCCTGAGCTTCAAGGCCGGCACCGACGACCTGCGCGAAAGCCCGCTGGTTGACCTGGCGGAAATGCTGATCGGCAAGGGCTACGACCTGAGCATCTACGACAGCAACGTCGAATACGCCCGTGTTCACGGCGCGAACAAGGACTACATCGAGTCGAAGATCCCTCACGTCTCGTCCTTGCTCAACGCCGATTTCGACAGCGTGATCGACAACTGCGACGTGATCATCCTCGGCAACCGTGACGAGAAATTCCGCGCACTGGCGCAACAAGCGCCACAGGGCAAGCAAGTGATCGATCTGGTCGGTTTCATGTCCCAAGCCACCAGCGTCAGTGGCCGCACCGAAGGCATCTGCTGGTAACCGGCAGGTTGTAAGCGCTTCGCGCTGATCGCCAGCAAGCCGGCTCCTACGGGGGCCGGCTTACCCGCGAACGCGTTATCACGGGCGCCGCAACCTTCGGCATTTACGCCTGCCTTAACCCCATCGGGCCACCCCACAGGCTCGCCCGAGATCGAGACGGATGCAGATTATGCACAGGCTAAAGCACGGCCTACTTCAGGCCGCCGGTTGGCTGTTTTACCTAAGTTTATTGATGGGCATCGCCATGGCGTTGCCTGCGTCCACGTTCGACTCCGAGTCGAGGGACTTTATCTTCCTGATCGGTATCGTCGGTATCTGGCGCTACTCGATGGGTGCCACGCACTTTCTGCGCGGCATGCTGTTTCTGTACGTGGTCTACCCGCACCTGCGGCGCAAAGTGCGCAAGCTGGGTAAAGCGGCAGACCCGTCCCATGTGTTCCTGATGGTCACCAGTTTTCGAATCGACGCACTGACCACCGCCCAGGTCTACGCCTCGGTGATTCGCGAAGCGATCGACTGCGGCCTGCCGACCACCATGGTCTGCTCCATCGTGGAAATGTCCGATGAGAAGCTGGTGAAAAGCCTGTGGTCGCGGATGAACCCACCGGACCGCGTCAAGCTCGACTTCGTGCGCATTCCCGGCACCGGCAAGCGCGACGGCCTGGCCTACGGTTTCCGCGCCATCTCCCGCCACTTGCCGGACGACCGCGCCGTGGTTGCAGTGATCGATGGCGACACCGTGCTGGCCGAAGGCGTCGTGCTCAAGACCGTGCCGTGGTTCCAGCTGTTCGGCAATGTCGGCGGCCTGACCACCAACGAGTTCTGCGAAGTGCGCGGCGGCTACATCATGAGCGAATGGCACAAACTGCGCTTCGCCCAGCGCCACATCAACATGTGCTCGATGGCCTTGTCCAAGCGCGTACTGACCATGACCGGCCGGATGTCGGTATTCCGCGCCTCCGTGGTCACCAACCCGGACTTCATCGCCGACGTCGAAAGCGATTCGCTGCAACACTGGCGCCTGGGTCGCTTCAAGTTCCTCACCGGTGATGACAAGTCGAGCTGGTTCAGCTTGATGCGCCTGGGCTACGACACGTTCTACGTGCCGGATGCCGCGATCCACACCGTGGAACACCCGCCGGAAAAAAGCTTTATCAAGGCCAGCCGCAAACTGATGTTCCGCTGGTACGGCAACAACCTGCGCCAAAACTCCCGCGCCCTGGGCCTGGGGATGAAACGCCTCGGCCTGTTCACGTCGGTGGTGCTGTTCGACCAGCGTGTGTCGATGTGGACGTCGCTGCTTGGCCTGACGGTCGCGCTCATCGCCACCGTCAAGTACGGCGCCGCGTTCATCCTGGTTTACCTGCTGTGGATCGGCATTACCCGCCTGATCCTGACCGTGCTGCTGTCGTTGTCCGGTCACACGATCGGCCCGGCCTACCCGGCGATTCTCTATTACAACCAGATCGTCGGCGCACTGGTGAAGATCTACGTGTTCTTCCGCCTCGACCGACAGTCCTGGAGTCGCCAGCCCACTTCCCTGACCCGTGATCTCGCCAGCTTTCAAGGTTGGTTCAACACTTGGTCGTCTCGGACCATGACCTTCTCCGCCGGCAGCATTTTTGTTGCCGTGCTGCTGATGATGGTCTGACCGAACTCGCCTGAATTAACTAGGAAATCGTCTATATGAATACCGCCGTCAACGCCAACGTAGTGCATGAATCAGAAGCCCAGCGCCAACACGCCCGAGTGAAAATCCCGGCCAAGCTGCGTTTCTTCGGTCCTGACCGGACTCCGGTTGAAGCCCGGGTCATCGACCTCTCCGCTGGCGGCCTGGCCTTCAACGCCGGTCAGTTGCCACTCAAGGTCGGCGAGGTTTACAAGGCTCGCCTGCAATTCGTCATCGATAACCTCGGCCTGGCCATGGACGTGGAGCTGCAAGTGCGCTCCTTCGATCGCGAGACCGGCCGCGTCGGTTGCCAGTTCCAGAACCTGGAGCAGCAGGACATTTCCACCCTGCGCCACCTGATCACCTCGCACCTGGCCGGCGACATCGTCAGCGTCGGTGAGATGCTGGCGACCCTGCAGCGCGACAACTTCACCAAGGCGCGCAAGGTCAAGGATGGCGGCCACGGCATGACCCCGTTCGGCCGTCTGCGCGCAGTGACCTTCAGCCTGGCGATTTTCCTCGTCGGCCTGACGGCCTTCGGTTTCATCTTCAAGTCGGTGTACGGCATGTACTTCGTCAGCCACGCCCAGGCTGGCCTGGTCAGCGTGCCGGCGATGAACATCACCATGCCGCGCGACGGCACCGTGCAGAGCCTGGTCAAAGACGACGGCGTTGCTGCAAAAGGCGCCCCGCTGGCGACCTTCAGCACCAGCATGCTCGACGTGCTCAAGGGCCATCTGGACGACAACCAACTGCAACCGGCCAAGGTTGAAGAGCTGTTCGGCAAGCAGATGACCGGCACCCTGACCTCGCCATGCGATTGCACCGTGGCGCAGCAACTGGTTGCCGACGGCCAGTACGCCAGCAAGGGTGACGTGATCTTCCAACTGGTGCCGCGGAACAGCGAAGCCAACGTCGAAGCGCGCTTCTCCTATCGCCAGTTCGGCGACGTGTTGCCAGGCAGCACTGTCAGCTTCCAGATCGCCGGCGAAGACAAAGTTCGCAGCGGCAAGATCGTCAGCAGCACCAGCCTGAACAGCGCCGACCTGTCGTCCGACATCCGCGTCCAGATCAAGCCTGACGAGCCGTTGAACAGTGCTTTCGCCGGTCGCCCGGTCGAAGTGAACAGCACCCGTGGTCCGAACCTGAACTGGCTGATCGACAAAGCCATGGCCGCCGGTCTTTAAGTCGAGGACATGCCTGTGATGACTCCAAACCTCAGAACACCGCAACCCCTGTGGGAGCGGGCTTGCTCGCGAATGCGGTTTAACATTCAGAATCAATGCTGGCTGACACACCGCTTCGCGTCACGAGCAGCCGCTCCCACACTGGTTATGCGTTGTGCGCAATCGCGTTGGCAGTCAGCCTCAGCGGTTGCGCCGGCCTGCCCGACCAGCGTCTGGCCAACGAAGCCCTCAAGCGCGGCGATACCGCGCTGGCGGCGCAGAACTACAAGCAACTGGCAGACCTGGGCTACAGCGAAGCCCAGGTCGGCCTGGCTGATATCCAGGTCGACAGCCATGACCCGGCGCAGATGAAACAGGCCGAGGCGACTTACCGCGCCGCGGCCAGCGTCTCGCCGCGGGCCCAGGCGCGCCTGGGTCGTCTGTTGGTGGCCAAGCCCGGTGCCACCGAAGCCGAACAGCAGGAAGCCGAAGGCCTGTTGAAAAAAGCGTCCGCCGCCGGGGAACGCAATACCCTGATCCCGTTGGCGATGCTGTACCTGCAATTCCCCCACAGTTTCCCCAACGTCAACGCACAGCAGCAGATCAGCCAGTGGCGCGCCGAAGGCAAGCCGGAAGCGGGCCTGGCCCAGGTGCTGCTGTATCGCACCCAGGGCACTTACGACCAGCATCTGGACGAAGTGGAAAGCATCTGCAAGGCCGCGTTGGCCACCACCGACATCTGCTACGTCGAACTGGCCACGGTCTATCAGAAAAAAGCCGCGCCCGAGCAACAGGCCGAGCTGATCAAGCAGATGCAAGCCGCCCAGGCGCGCGGTGCAGTGTCCGCTCAGCGCGTGGACAGCGTCGCTCGCGTACTGGGTGATGCAACCCTGGGCGCGACCGACGAGAAAACCGCGCAGTCGCTGCTCGAAGGCATCGCACCCGGCTATCCCGCTTCCTGGGTCAGCCTGGCGCAATTGCTCTACGACTTCCCGGAACTCGGCGACGTCGACACCCTGATGAAGTACCTGGACAACGGCCGTGCCGCCGACCAGCCCCGCGCCGAACTGTTGCTGGGCAAGCTCTACTACGAAGGCAAGATAGTCCCGGCCGACGCCAAGGTCGCCGAAGAGCACTTCAAGAAAGCCGTCGGCCGTGAAGTGGCCGCCGACTACTACCTCGGCCAGATCTACCGCCGTGGCTACCTGGGCAAGGTTTACTCGCAAAAAGCGCTGGACCACCTGCTGACCGCTGCGCGCAACGGCCAGAACAGCGCGGACTTCGCCATCGCCCAATTGTTCTCCCAAGGCAAGGGCACCAAGCCCGACCCGCTTAACGCCTACGTCTTCAGCCAATTGGCCAAGGCCCAGAACACCCCGCAAGCCACCGAGCTTGCGCAAACACTCGAAGCCCAGCTGCCGCCTGCCCAGCTTGCCGAGGCCCAACGCCTGTTGAAACAAGAACAGGCCGTTCGTGGTGCCTTGAGCCAGAACACGCTGGAACTGCATGCCCTGGAAGAAGAAGAAGGCGAGGAATCCCTATGAAGTTGAATCCATTCGTTAAGGCCGGTATCGGCCTGTCATTCGCCCTGTTGTGGTCGTGCCCGACCCTGGCGGCCCTGACCGAAAGCAAGAACTACGGCCTTGACGTAAAAATCACCGCCCAGTCCGAAGACGATACCGACCTGGGTACGGCGAGCGGCGGCGACGTCAATGGCGTCGGCCTTGACCTGCGTCCATGGATCTATGGCGAAAGCGGCGCGTGGAGCGGCTACGCCATGGGTCAGGCCGTGACGTCCACCGACATCATCGAGACCGACACCCTGCAGCAGTCCGACAGCGACGGCACCCTGGCCACCGAAAACGGTGATCGCAAGAGCAAGAAGAACTACCTGGCGATGCGTGAGTTCTGGGTCGGCTACAGCGGTCTGACGCCCTACCCCGGCGAGATCCTCAAGCTCGGTCGCCAGCGCCTGCGCAATGACGACGGGCAATGGCGCGACACCAACATCGAAGCCCTGAACTGGACCTTCGACACCACCCTGTTGCGCGCCAACGCCGGTGTCGCCGAACGCTTCAGCGAATACCGCACCGACCTCACCGAACTCGCGCCCAAGGACAAGGATCGCCTGCACGCCTACGCCGATGCGGCGTATCAGTGGAACCCGGGCAACTGGGTCGGCATTCGCGGGCATCACACCCACGATGACGGCAAGCTGGACTACGCGCAGCCGGGTGTGGCCGCCGATTCCCTGGACAAGAAAGAGAACGGCGACATCAGCTGGATCGGCCTCACCGCCGACAGCGATGCCTATAACTGGCGCAACACCAACACTGTCAATTACTGGGGCAGCATCACCGGCATGAGCGGCGACCGCGACCGGGTCAACCCGCTGAACGCCGACGGCACAGCGCCCGCACAAGCCAAGAACAGTGGCGATGTCGATGGCTGGGCGACTGACCTGGGCGTGCGCCTGCGCCTCGATCCGCAATGGCAAGTCGGTGCAGCCTATGCCCGTGCCAGCGCCGATTACGAACAGAATGGCCTGCAAAGCAACCGCTCGAACTACACCGGTACCCGCTCGCGGGTTCACCGTTACGGCGAGGCTTTCCGTGGCGAGATGAACAACATGCAGAGCGCCACCCTGTTCGGTTCGTGGATGCTCAACGACGAATACGACGCCAGCGTGATCTACCACAAGTTCTGGCGCGTCGACGGCAACAAGCCGGTCGGCAGCAACGGCATCAACGCCGTGCAGAACGACACCGATGACGTGACCGGCGCCGTGCTCTCCAGCACCTCGCTGCCGCTGGAAGATGGCAACAAAGACCTCGGCCAGGAAATGGACGTGGTCGTCACCAAGTACTTCAAGCAGGGCCTGCTGCCCGCAGCCTTGAGTCAATCGATCGATGAGCCTTCGGCCCTGGTGCGTTTGCGTGGCGGTGTGTTCAAGCCGGGCGATGCCTACGGCAAAGGCGTCGACTCGTACATGCACCGTGCATTCATCGACGTGATCTGGCGCTTCTGATGCGAACAGCGAAGGGAGTTCCTCACATGAACAGTCCGAAGAGAGGCTCGATCACCTTGCTGGCGGGCGCGATGCTGCTGGCAAGCTCGGCGGCCTTCGCCAGCGTGGCACCGGCAACCCCTCAAACAGGGAAGCCGGCCACCGTGGCCAAGGAACTGCAACAGGCCAAGACCTATACCGTCAGCAGCGCACCCACCGCGCCCCTGGAGTTGGAAAAGCCGAAACTGCCGGACACCTCCGGCTACACCGCTGAAGCCATCGCCGCGAAAATCGTGCGCACCAAGCCCGGCAAAGTCAGCGTGCGCCGGATGATGCAGGAAGACGCCCTGAAGGACTTCATCGGCGGTGACAACAAGATGGCCGAATGGGTGGTGCGTCAGCATGGCATCCCGCAGGCGATCTTCATCGACGACGGCTACATGAACCTCAAGGACCTGGTCAAGAAGGTGCCCAAGCAGTACTTCAGCGAAACCTCGCCGGGCGTGTTCCTGGCGAAGTTGCCGATCGTGGTCGGGCACAAGGGCATCCTGGAAATCGACAAGCAGACCCAGGAATTGCGCCTGTCCCAGGAGGCCGGTTCGTTCCTGGTCAACGACGGCCAGCTGTTTGTGCGCGACACCAAAATCACCGGCTGGCGCGAGAAGGAAAACGGCCCGGCAACCTTTAAGTCGGCCAAGGAATTCCGTCCATTCCTGCTGTCCTGGGGCGGTACCGAGACCTATATCGCCAACAGCAAGATCGCCAGTTTCGGCTATGCCAACAGTAAGTCCTACGGCGTGAGTATTTCCCAGTACACGCCGAACATGGCCAAGGTGCTCAAGCGCCCGGAACCGACTGGCTGGATCGTCGGCTCCGAGTTCTCGGACATGTGGTACGGCTTCTACTGCTACGAAGCCGAAGACTTCGTGGTCAAGGGCAACACCTACAAAGACAACATCGTCTACGGCATCGACCCCCATGACCGTTCCCACGGTCTGATCATTGCCGACAACACGGTGTTCGGGACCAAGAAGAAGCACGGGATCATCATTTCCCGTGAGGTCAACGACAGCTTCATCTTCAACAACCGCAGCTACGACAACAAGCTCTCGGGCCTGGTGATCGACCGTAACAGCGTGAACAACGTGGTCGCCTACAACGAGATCTACAAGAACCACACCGACGGCATCACCCTCTACGAGAGTGGCAACAACCTGCTGTGGGGCAACAAGGTGATCAGCAACCGCCGCCACGGCATCCGGATTCGTAACAGCGTGAACATCCGCCTGTACGAAAACCTGGCCATGGCCAACGGCCTGACCGGTGTCTACGGCCACATCAAGGACCTGACCGACACCGACCGGGACATCGACCTCGATCCGTTCGACGCCCAGGTGTCCCTGATCATCGTCGGTGGCGAACTGGCCGGCAACGGCAGCGGACCGCTGTCCATCGACTCGCCGCTGAGCGTCGAGTTGTATCGCGTGTCCATGCTCGCGCCGACCAAATCCAGCGGCATCAGCTTCAACGGGATTCTTGGCGAGCGCCAGGATGAAATTCTCGACCTGCTGGTGCGCCAGCAGAAAGCCGTGCTGATCGACCCTGTCGAACGCCAGACCGAAATGCAGGACTGAGGATAATTTTATGCGCCCACACTTGATCAAATTACTCAGCCTGTCGGCCCTGGCCGCCGGCATTCTCGCGGCCAGCGGCGGCGTTCGCGCGGACGAAGCCAAGGCGCCCTCTTTCAGCGCCGAGCCGTGCTGCAACCTGTGCCCCGAAGCCCACGACGCCAAGAACTACACCACGCGCTACCAGCAGAACTTCACCACGCTGGTACAGGCCCAGGGTGACTGGCTGTTCCGGACCCAGGAAGACTTGCGCACCGAATTCGATACCACCCCCGCCGGCTACAAACGCATGAAAGAGCTGCACGATGCGTTCAAGAGCAAAGGCGTGGAGCTCGTTGTTGTCTATCAACCCACTCGTGGCCTGGTGAACCGCAACAAGCTGAACCCGGAAGAAAAAGCCCAATTCGATTTCGACAAGGCGCTGAAGAACTACAAGACCATGCTCGGCCGTTTCGCGCAGATGGGTTACGTCGTTCCAGACCTGTCGCCACTGACCAACGAATCGCTGCCCGACACCCTGCCCGCCCACGACTTCTACTTCCGCGGCGACCAGCACTGGACCCCGTATGGCGCCCAGCGCACGGCGAAGATCGTGGCCGAGAAGGTCAAGCAGATTCCGGGCTTCGCCGACATTCCCAAGCGTGAATTCGAGACCCATAAGTCGGGTCGCATGGGCAAGACCGGAACATTACACAATATGGCCGGTCAACTCTGTGGCACCAGCTACGCGATCCAGTACATGGATCAATTCACCACCGAGCCTAAAGGCGAAGCCGGCGATGGCGATCTGTTCAGTGATGCCGGCAATCCGGAGATCACCCTGGTCGGCACCAGCCACAGTGGCAAGAACTATAACTTCGCCGGTTTCCTCCAGGAGGCCATCGGCGCCGACATCCTCAACGTGGCGTTCCCCGGCGGTGGCCTGGAAGGTTCGATGCTGCAGTACCTGGGCAGCGAAGAGTTCCAGACCAAGCCGCCGAAGATCCTGATCTGGGAATTCTCGCCGCTCTACCGCCTCGATCAGGAAACCACCTACCGCCAGATGATGGCGCTGCTGGACAACGGTTGCGAAGGAAAGGATGCACAGATGACCGGCAGCACCACGTTGAAACCGGGCAAGAACGAATTGATGGTCAACAGCAAGAACCTGAACCTGCAGAACAGCAGCCACCAGGTTGATATCCGCTTCGCCGATCCGTCGGTGAAAACCCTGCAAGCCACCCTCTGGTACATGAACGGTCGCCACGAGGACATCAAGATCGAAAAACCGGAAACCTCCGACACCGACGGGCGTTTCGCCTTTGAGTTGCGCACGGACGAAGACTGGGGCTCGCAGAATCTGCTGGCCGTCGAAGTCCAGGGCCCTGAAGCAGGTGCCGCGCCGCAGAAAGTCGAAGCGAAGATATGCAAACGTAACGTGTTCCCTGGCACTGGGCAGCGTACCGCTCAAGCCGGGCAATGAGGCAACCTCTTATGACATGCATGCAAACTCGAACTTTGAAAAGATTGATCGCACCGTCCCTGTTGACCCTGGCCATGTTTGCCGGGGCGACTCAGGCCGCCGCGCCCCTGCGTCCACCCCAGGGTTATTTCGCGCCGATTGAAAAAGTCAAAACCGGTGACAAGAGCGAAGGCTGTGATGCCATGCCGACGCCCTACACCGGCTCGCTGCAATTTCGCAGCAAGTACGAAGGCTCCGACAAGGCCCGTTCGACCCTGAACGAGGCCTCGGAAAAAGCGTTCCGCGACACCACTGCCGACATCACCAAGATCGAGCGCGCCACCAGCAAGCACGTGATGCAGTACATGCGTGACGGTCGCCCGGAACAGCTGGAATGCACCCTGAACTGGTTGACCGCCTGGGCCAAGGCCGATGCCTTGATGTCCAAGGATTTCAACCACACCGGCAAATCCATGCGCAAATGGGCGCTGGGCAGCATGGCATCGTCCTACGTCCGCCTGAAGTTCTCCGACTCTCATCCGTTGGCGAACCATCAGCAGGAATCGCAACTGATCGAAGCCTGGTTCAGCAAGATGGCTGATCAAGTGGTCAGCGATTGGGACAACCTGCCGCTGGAAAAAACCAACAACCACTCGTACTGGTCCGCCTGGTCGGTGATGGCAACCTCCATCGCCACCAACCGCCGCGACCTGTTCGACTGGTCGGTGAAGGAATTCAAGGTCGGCGCCAATCAAATCGACGCCGAGGGTTTCCTGCCCAACGAGCTCAAGCGCAAGCAACGTGCGCTCGCCTATCACAACTATGCCCTGCCGCCGCTGGCGATGATCGCCAGCTTCGCCCAGGTCAACGGTGTGGATCTGCGTCAGGAAAACAACGGCGCGTTGAAACGTTTGGGTGACCGCGTGCTCGCCGGCGTTGAAGACCAGGACGAGTTCGAAGAGAAGAGCGGCAAGGAACAGGACATGACCGACCTCAAGGTCGACTCGAAATTCGCCTGGCTTGAACCATTCTGCTCGCTCTACACCTGCTCGCCGGATGTGCTGGAGAAGAAGCACGAGATGCAACCGTTCAAGACTTTCCGCCTCGGGGGTGACCTGACCAAGGTCTACGACCCGGCTTACGAGAAAGGCAAAGGCTCTTAGGACAAACGCAAAACCCCTGTAGGAGCTGGCTTGCCAGCGAAAGCGTCTGCACATCCGATAAAGATGTCGACTGACACACCGCTTTCGCGAGCAAGCCCGCTCCCACAGGGTCAGTGCAAGATTTGAGTTGAGTGATATTCCCCCGTTTTTTGGGTGGGGGGTTTGGGGGGGCCGTTGGCCTCTGACTGTTGGTTAAACACGGAGAGATCGGGATGGTATTTTCGTCCAATGTATTCCTGTTTTTGTTCTTGCCGATCTTTCTCGGCCTGTACTACCTGAGCGGAATACGTTATCGCAACCTGCTGCTGCTGCTCGCCAGCTATATGTTCTACGCCTGGTGGCGTGTGGACTTCCTGGCGCTGTTCGCCGCCGTCACGCTGTGGAACTACTGGATCGGCCTCAAAGTCGGTGCGGCAGGCGTCAGGACCAAACCGGCGCAGCGCTGGTTGCTCCTGGGCGTGGGCGTCGACCTGTGCATTCTCGGCTACTTCAAGTACGCCAACTTCGGCGTCGACAGCATCAACGCGATGATGACCTCGGTCGGCCTGTCGCCGTTCATCCTGACCCACGTGCTGTTGCCGATCGGGATCTCGTTCTACATCTTCGAGTCCATCAGCTACATCATCGACGTCTACCGTGGTGACACCCCGGCGACCCGCAACCTGATCGACTTTGCGGCGTTCGTCGCGATCTTCCCGCACCTGATCGCCGGCCCGGTATTGCGTTTTCGCGACCTGGCCGATCAGTTCAACAACCGCACCCACACCCTCGACAAGTTCTCCGAGGGCTGCACGCGGTTCATGCAGGGTTTCATCAAGAAGGTCTTCATCGCCGACACCCTGGCGGTGGTGGCGGATCATTGCTTCGCCTTGCAGAACCCGACCACGGGCGATGCCTGGCTCGGGGCCCTGGCCTACACCGCGCAGCTGTATTTCGACTTCTCCGGTTACAGCGACATGGCCATCGGCCTGGGCTTGATGATGGGTTTCCGCTTCATGGAAAACTTCAAGCAGCCGTACATCAGCCAGTCGATCACCGAGTTCTGGCGGCGCTGGCACATCAGCCTGTCCACCTGGCTGCGTGACTACCTGTACATCACCCTCGGCGGTAACCGCAAGGGCACGCTGATGACCTATCGCAACCTGTTCCTGACCATGCTGCTCGGTGGCCTGTGGCACGGTGCGAACATCACCTACATCATCTGGGGTGCGTGGCACGGCATGTGGCTGGCGATCGAAAAGGCCCTGGGCCTGAACACTTCGCCACGCAGCATCAACCCGATCCGCTGGGCGCTGACCTTCCTGCTGGTGGTGATGGGCTGGGTGATCTTCCGCTCGGAAAACCTGCACGTCGCCGGCCGTATGTACGGCGCAATGTTCAGCTTCGGCGAATGGTCGCTGTCGGAACTCAACCAGGCCAGCCTGACCGGCCTGCAAGTGGCGACTCTGGTGGTGGCGTACGCAACCCTGGCGTTCTTCGGCATCCGCGATTTCTACAGCAACCTGCCACCGGAGAAAACCAAGCCTGCGGCGAACGTCGAGGCCAATGGCCCGGCCACTGCACAGCCAGGAATGATCAAGGCCGTACCGGGCGACGACCCGGCCAGCATCCATGAACCGGGCTACACCGTCGGCGTTGAAGCGACCGTGCAACCGGCCTACTGGACCGCCAACTGGTCGCGTTATGTGATGCGCGCCCTGGTACTGCTGCTGTTCATTGCCTCGATCCTGAAACTCTCGGCGCAAAGCTTCTCGCCGTTCCTTTACTTCCAGTTCTGAGGGATCTGACCATGACCCGCTCATTACGCATCTTCTACATCGCCCTGTTCATGCTGACCCTGACGGCATTGGGCCTGTGGTCTACGCGCAGCTTCCTCGGCTTCAGTACCAATGCCGATACGACGGTGCTCAACGGCCGCTGGTCCAAGGCCGTGGAAACGCACTACGACGAAGAGTTCCCGATCAAGCGCCTGGGCACCAACCTCTGGGCCGCGCTGGATTTCAAGCTGTTCAACGAAGGTCGTCCGGGCGTCGTGCTCGGTCGCGACCAGTGGTTGTACAGCGATGAGGAATTCAATCCGATCGTCAACGAAGAGCTGAACCTGCAAGGCAACTACGCGCTGGTCGAAGGCGTGCGCCAGACCCTGAAAGAGAAAGGCGTGAAACTGGTGATGGCGATCGTGCCGGCCAAGACTCGCCTGTACCCGGAACACCTGGGTGACGTGAAACCTTCGAGCATCCACGCCAATCTCTATCAGGACTTCCACGCCCAGGTCGCGGCCAACAAGGTGATTGCCCCCGACCTGCTCGGCCCGATGCTCAAGGGCAAGCTGGACGGTCAGCAAGTGTTCTTGCGCACCGACACCCACTGGACTCCGGAAGGCGCGCAAATCGCTGCCCAGACCCTGGCCAAGACCATTGCCGACAAGACGCCGCTGAGCGGTGAGCCGCAAAACTTCGTGACCGAAGCTGCGGAAAAGGTCACGCACAAGGGCGACTTGCGTCTGTTCCTGCCGCTGGATCCGCTGTTCGAAAACCTGATGCCGGCCACCGAGCCGTTGCAGAAGCGCAACACCGTGGTTGCTGATGGCCAGGCTGGCGGTGATGACGCGCTGTTTGCCAACACCGAAGTACCGGTAGCCCTGATCGGCACCAGCTACAGCGCCAACCCTAACTGGAACTTCGTCGGTGCGCTCAAAGAAGCGCTGCACAGCGACGTGGTCAATTACGCCGAAGACGGCCACGGCCCGATTCTGCCGATGCTCAGCTATCTGCAAAGCGATGCTTTCAAGAACAGCCCGCCACAGGTGCTGATCTGGGAGTTTCCTGAACGTTATCTGCCTGTGAACAACGAAATCGGTGACGCCGACCCGCAGTGGGTCGCAGAGCTCAAAGAAGCTGGCGTTCGCCAACAAAACGTAGCCGCAAACACTAAATCCGAGACGCCCGACCGGGCGCAAAACTGAAAGAGAGGTACACCATGACTTTCACTACTACTCCTCGCCGTCTCGCTAAGACTTTGGCTCTTGTTGCTGGCATGAGCGTGTTGTCCATGCAAGCCTTCGCCGGCGACGCCGCGCTCTACGGCCCAACCGCTCCAAAAGGCTCGAGCTTCGTGCGGGTCTACAACGCCGGTAACGCTGAAGTCAGCGCCACGGTTGGCACCACCAACCTGGCCGAAGTCGCGCCGCTGTCCAGCACCGACTTCAGCTTCATGCCCGGCGGCGACTACAGCGCCAAGGTCGGCAGCCAGTCCCTGCCGGTGAAACTGGCCGGTGATCACTATTACACCCTGGTCAACAACGCCAGCGGCGCGCCGCAACTGATCGAAGAGCCGCCGTTCAAGAACAAGCAGAAATCCCTGGTTCGCGTACAGAACCTGAGCGACAAGGCCCTGACCCTGAAAACCGCCGACGGCAAGACCGAAGTGGTGCCGAACGTGGCCGCCAAGGGCCGTGGCGAGCGTGAAATCAACCCGGTCAAAGTCAGCCTGGCGCTATACGATGGCGACAAGAAAGTCGGCGACGTGAAACCGGTTGCCCTGGAACGCGGTGAAGCCGCCGTGCTGTACGTCACCGGCAACGGCAGCAGCCTGTCGCCAGTCTGGGTAAAACGCCCGGTTTCGACGCGCTAAAACATTTGCCTGATTGCCGGGATTTCACCCACAGGACCGCTGAGTAAACGCGGTCCCCTGTAGGAGCTGGCTTGCCAGCGAAGGCGCCCTCAAGGACGCCATCGCCAGCAAGCCGGCTCCTACACAGGGCGAAGGCAATCCGGACACGAAACAAGAAAAAGAGTGAAACGACAGAACGCAGTAGCTCTGACCCATACGATTTTCAAGGAGTAACAAAATGATTCCGGTGATCTTGTCAGGTGGTAGCGGCTCACGTCTTTGGCCGCTTTCGCGCAAGCAGTTCCCCAAGCAATTCCTCGCCCTGACCGGCGAACACACGCTGTTCCAGCAAACCCTGGAACGCCTGGTGTTCGAAGGCATGGACACCCCGATCGTGGTCTGCAACAAGGACCATCGCTTTATCGTCAACGAGCAGCTGCTGGCCCGTAACCTGGACACCCAGCGCATCCTGATGGAGCCTTTCGGTCGCAACACTGCGCCGGCGGTGGCCCTGACCGCGATGATGCTGGTCAATGAAGGTCGCGATGAATTGATGCTGGTCCTGCCGGCCGACCACGTGCTCGAAGACCAGAAAGCCCTGCAACGCGCCCTGGCCCTGGCCACCGTCGCCGCCGAAAACGGCGAAATGGTGCTGTTCGGCGTACCGGCCACCAAACCGGAAACCGGCTACGGCTACATCAAGTCGACCAACGACTCGCTGCTGCCCGAAGGCGTCAGCCGTGTGTCGCAGTTCGTCGAAAAACCGGACGTGAAACGCGCCACCGAGTTCGTCCAGTCCGGCGGTTACTTCTGGAACAGCGGCATGTTCCTGTTCCGCGCCAGCCGCTTCCTCGAAGAGCTGAAAAAACACGATCCGGACATCTACGACACCTGCGTCCTGACCCTGGAACGCAGCGAACAGGATGCCGACACCGTTGACATCGATTCTGCGACCTTCGCCTGCTGCCCGGACAACTCCATCGACTATTCGGTCATGGAAAAAACCCAGCGCGCCTGTGTCGTGCCACTGACTGCGGGCTGGAGCGATGTCGGCTGCTGGTCGTCGCTGTGGGAAGTGAACAAGAAAGATGCCAACGGCAACGTCACCAAAGGCGACGTGGTCATCCAGGACAGCAAGAACTGCATGATCCACGGCAATGGCAAGCTGGTGTCGGTGATCGGCCTGGAAAACATCGTGGTCGTCGAAACCAAGGACGCCATGATGATCGCCCACAAGGACTCGGTCCAGGGCGTGAAACAGATGGTCAACACCCTCAACGCGCAGGGCCGCAGCGAAACCCAGACCCACTGCGAAGTCTATCGTCCGTGGGGTTCGTACGACTCGGTGGACATGGGCGGCCGCTTCCAGGTCAAGCGCATCTCGGTCAAGCCGGGCGCGTGCCTGTCGCTGCAAATGCACCACCACCGCGCCGAACACTGGATCGTGGTCAGCGGCACCGCTGAAGTGACCTGCGACGAAAACGTGTTCCTGCTGACTGAAAACCAGTCGACCTACATCCCGATCGCTTCGGTCCACCGCTTGCGCAACCCGGGCAAGATTTCACTCGAGATCATCGAAGTGCAATCGGGCAGCTACCTGGGCGAAGACGATATCGAGCGGTTTGAAGATATCTACGGTCGTTCCAACCCGATCGAACGCGGCGTGTCGGTGAAAACCATCGCGCAGTAACGCTCGGTAATACAAAAGCCCCCATGCTATTCACTGCGTCCGCAGTGGGTTGGATGGGGGCTTTTTTTGCCTGGATTTTTGTTGCCCCGGCTGGCCCCTTCGCGAGCAAGCCCGCTCACACAGGGGATGGGTGTTGCCACATGATTTATGATCGACGCAAATCCCTGTGGGAGCGAGCTTGCTCGCGAAGAGGCCCGTGAATCCACCGCCGAAATCAAGCCCATCGCCAATCCCCCTTGCGCTTAGGTAGGATGACCCTCTCTTCTCCCGAGGTTTCGCGTCATGTTCATCGGCGTCCTGCTGGTCATCACCTGGCTGATCCTGTTGCTGCGTTACCCGGCCAAGGCCCTGCCCGTCTCCGTGGCGGCCGCCATAGGGTTGGGCGTGGTAGCCACCTGGGTGATCTGGATGGACAACCGCGAGGTCAAGCAACTGGCGCGCCTGGAGCTGCGCATCTCCTATGCGCCTGAACAATGCCCGGCGGACCGTCCGCTGAAGTTGACCATGAACAATGGCAACGACGTGCCGCTGACCGAGTTGCGCTGGCGTGTCGCGGCGTACGCACCGGGCGATACGGTGAACCTGGCCGACAATCAATACGCCGCGCCCCGCTATCGCGGCCCGGGCGAACTGCAGCCGGGTGCGAACTGGGACGACTGTTTACCGATGCCGCCGTTGCGCCCCGGTTATCGCCCGCAAACCCTGGAGTTTCGCGCCGAGCGCTTGCAGGGTAGTTTCTCTGACTGACCGCGTTATCGTTCATCGCGGGCAAGTCGTATCGCCCGCTCCTGCCATCACACCTTTTTATTGCACAAGGACCGCGCCATGCCCGTTGCGCTGATTACCGGATGTTCCAGCGGCATTGGCCGCGCCCTGGCCGATGCCTTTAAAAAGGCCGGTTACGACGTCTGGGCCAGCGCCCGCAGAACTGAAGACGTAGCGACGCTGGCGGCTGCCGGGTTCACCGCCGTGCAACTGGACGTCAACGATGGCGTGGCACTCGAACAGTTGAGCAAGCGAATCGACCAGCAACCGGGCGGTCTCGATGTACTCATCAACAACGCCGGTTATGGCGCGATGGGCCCACTGCTCGACGGTGGTGTGCCGGCCATGCAGCGCCAGTTCGAAACCAATGTGTTCGCCATCGTTGGCGTGACCCGGGCGCTGTTCCCGGCGTTGCGCCGGGCCAAAGGATTAGTCGTGAACATTGGCAGTGTGTCCGGGGTTCTGGTGACGCCATTCGCCGGTGCTTACTGTGCGTCGAAAGCCGCCGTGCACGCCTTGAGCGATGCCCTGCGCATGGAACTGGCGCCCTTCGGTATTCGCGTCATGGAAGTTCAGCCGGGGGCGATCGCCTCCAGTTTCGCCAGGAATGCCGGGCATGAGGCCGAGCAGTTGATCAGCGAACAATCGCCGTGGTGGCCGCTGCGTGAAGGCATTCGGGCGCGGGCCAAGGCGTCCCAGGACAACCCGACCCCGACCGGTGAATTTGCCGCCGGTTTGCTGAAAGCTGTGCAGCAAAGCAAACCGCCACGGTTGATCCGCCTGGGCAATGGCAGCCGGGCGTTGCCGTTGCTGGCGGGATTGTTACCCAAGGGATTGCTGGAGTCGGGGTTGATGAAGCGGTTCGGGTTGCGTGGGCAGCTCTAGGACCGGATCGACCCCATCGCGGGCAAGCCCGCCCCCACAGGGAAATGCATTTCAACTGTGAGCGCGAGACCGGCTTGCCGGCGCAGGCGTCTAAACTAACTCTGCAAAAATCTCAGGAAACAACATGACCGACTACAGCGAATACTTCGACGAAGTGATCCAGGCCCACATTGCCATCGAACAGTGGCTGGCCGAGCAACGGGATGCGTCCGAACTCCAACACCTGCTGACCCGTTTTTCCCCGCAGTTTTCCATGGTCTCGCCATTGGGCCGGGTGCTGGATTTCGACGGGTTGAACGAGTTGTTCCTGCTGGCGGGTGGCAGGAAACTCGGGTTCCGCATCGAGCTCAGCGAGTTGCGCGGCATCGCCCTGCACGACACTGGCGCCACCGTGAGTTACCGCGAGCAACAGACCGATGCGACCGGCCTGCACTCGGATCGACGCTCGACCGTGGTGTTCGAGAAACAGGCTGGCGGCAAGGTGGTGTGGCGGCATTTGCAGGAGACGTTTTGCCAGGCGTGAACCTTTGTCTTACTTCTGATAGACCGAGTCGCGGCCTTACGGTCAGTTAACAACCACCGTACAAGTAATCCCCGCCGCCAACAGTACCCCCTCCGGCACTTCATCGATGTGAATCCGCACCGGCACCCGTTGCGCCAGGCGCACCCAGTTAAAAGTCGGGTTCACATCGGCGATCAGTTCACGGCTCTCGGGGTTATCACGGTCATAGATACCGCGGGAAATACTCTCCACGTGCCCCTTGAGCACTTCGCCACTCATCAATTGCATGTCGGCCTTGTCGCCAACCCGCACATGGGGCAGTTTGGTTTCTTCGAAGAAGCCGTAGACCCAGAACGAGTTCATGTCGACCACGGCCATTTTCGCTTCGCCGATGCGCGCATAGTCGCCGCGATGCACGTTGAGGTTGGTCACGTAGCCATCCACCGCTGACCGTACTTCGGTGCGTTTGAGGTTCAGTTCGGCCGCTTCCAGCTGGGCCTGGGCATGCTGGTAATCGGCCAGGGCCGAGTCGGCGATGTTGCTGGCGTCGTCGCGGTTTTCCCTGGAGATCACCAGGTTGTCCATGTCGGCGCGGCGATGGGCGTTGACCTTGCGCATCTCCCATGTCGACTTGCGCGAGGCGACCAACGACTGCGCCTGCTTGACTGCAATACGATAGTGCTCGGGGTCGATGCGCATCAGCAGATCGCCCTTCTTCACCAGTTGGTTATCGCGCACCGGTACGTCCACCACTTCCCCGGTGACGTCGGCGGCGACGTTGATGATATCGGCGCGCACCCGGCCATCGCGGGTCCACGGCGTGTTCATGTAATGCACCCACAGGGTCCGTCCGATCCATAGCGCGAGGGCCAGTACCAGCAGGGTGGCGAGCAGGCTGAAAAGCTTTTTCATCAGGGCCTTCTTCAGTGATAGAGAGTCAGTGATAGACAGTCAGCGCCAGGGCGCCGAACAGACAGGTAAACAAACTCAGGCGCAGCAACGCCGGGTGCCAGAAGAAGCGGTACAGATCGTACCCGGACATAAATCGGTCAAGTGCCCAGGCCAGCGCCGCGGCGATGAAAAACATCAGCGTCATGGTCGGCATGTACACGCCGTGGAAGGCGATTTCACGGGGCATGTTCAAGTCCTTGAGGCTGCGTAGCGTAGGCCGCGAGTGGTGATTGCGGATCGAGCAGAGAGGTGCGGATGAAGTGCAGGTAGCTCTTCACCCGGCGCAATGCCGAGGTATCGAAGTGCGGGGCGAAGGGTTCATCGGTGGCTTGCACGCGACTGATGGCGTGATCCACGGCGATCAGCCCGCGCTGCAGATTGCTCTGGCTCGGCTGCAGAAACAGTCGCACCAGCGAGCGGCCCATCACCCGGATCGCCTGGCGCCACGGCTGCGATTCGGCGTAGGCCGGATGCACCGGCAGGATCGCCTGTTCCTTGCGTAACTCGATGATCGCGTGGCCGACTTCCAGCACCACGAACATCCAGCGCAGCAGGTCCCGCTGCACCTGCGGCTGGCCCGCGGCGAGACCGTAGGCCTGGTGCAGCAAATCCCGCGTGCGGCTTTCGAAACTCGATGCCAGGCCCTTGAGTTTGCCGCTGATGGCGTAGACCACCTGACCACGCAAGTCCTGCTCCAGCCGCCGCCATAACCAGCGGCTGTTGGGCGGCAGGATGATCGCCCCGGCCGCCGCGCACACCAGCATGCCGAGCACCATGGCGATGTAGTCGTTGATGAAGGCGTAGGGGTTGTAGACGGTGAGGTTGTCCGGCACCGAACCGGTGCTGAAGAAAATCAGCAAGCCAAGGCCGACCCCGGCGTATTGCGGGCGTGAGCTGAGGAACGAGCCGAGCACGATCACCGGCGCGAGCATCACGCAGAGCAATGGAAAGCCATCGATCCACGGGAAGATGAAAAACATCTCGACGAAGCCGATCAAGGCGCCCAACAGAGTGCCGCAGGCCATCTGAAACGCCATGCGTTTCGGGTTCGGCGTGGCGGCTGAAAGGCCCACGGTGGCCGCGGCAATCAGGGTCATGGTCGCCCCGCTCGGCCATGCCGTGGCGACCCAATAGCTGCCCAGCGCCAGCAGAATGAACGCGGCACGAATCCCCGAGGCGGCTGATGCCAGCCAGTTGGTCTGCGGGGTGAACGGCTCGTCCCAGCGTTCCCGCTCGTGGCTGTGATCGGCCAGGGAGGCATGGGTCTGTGCATAACTGTGCAAGTCGTCGACGAAGCGATAGAGCAATTCGTAGGCGGTGTGGAAATCCAGCTGTTCGGCGTCGCTCGGATCGCTCTCTTCAAACGTCGCCCGCAGGTGGCGGACTGTCGCCGGCAAGTTGGCCTTATAAAGCGTCAATGCAGCTGTCAGCCGTGCGGCGTCGGGACTGGTCAGGGCGCGGCCGCTGAAACCGTCGAGCAATTCGGCAAGGTCCTGCAGCCCCGGCTTGATCGCCGCGACAACGTGATCGGTGCCATGGCTGCGCAAGCGTTCGAGCAATTGGTGCAAGGCGTTGAACCGCGTGGTGATGCCCATGAACTCGCTGTTCAGGCGACTGAGCCGACCGTTGCGCCGGCGCATGTGCGGGTCTTCGAACACCGTGACGCTGCGCAAGCCTTCCAGCCCCACGGCTTCAGCGATAAAGCGCACGTTGCTCGCTTCGAACGCATCGCGTTTGCTGCGGCCGCGCAACCCATCGGTGACGAACAACGCGAACACGCCGAAGCGCTGATACAGGGCGTTGCGCATCGCGGCGCTGGCGGTTTGCGGCAGGATCGCGGCGCTGACCACCGTGGCGCAAAGAATCCCCAAAGAGATTTCCAGCACCCGCCACACCGCGGCCATGAATGCGCCGTCCGGGTGAGCCAATGCAGGCAAGCCGACCATGGCGGCGGTGTACCCGGCGAGCACAAAACCATAGGCGCGAAAGTTGCGATATCGCGCCGCGCCAGCCGAACAAATGCCCACCCAGATCGCCAGCGAGCCGAGGAACAGTTCGGTGTTCTGCGCGAACAAGGCAATCAGCGCAACCATCACCGCCGAGCCGGTCAATGTGCCGAGGAAGCGATAGAAACTCTTGGCGAACACCTGGCCGCTTTGCGGCTGCATGACGATGAACACGGTGATCATCGCCGTGCGCGGTTGCGGCAATTCCAGGCGCATCGCCAGCCACAAGGTCAGGAACGCGGCGAACAGCACTTTGAAAATGTAGACCCAGGTCACGCCGTCACTGCGTGCCCAGTCGAAAAAACCCCGGCGCCATTCCAGGGAATACAGCCAGCGCAAAGGTGCGGGCAAGGGAGTCATCAGATCCTGCTCAATTGTCGAAGGTGGTGCGGCGAAAACTGATCCCCTGTAGGAGCTGGCTTGCCAGCGAAGGCGGTGTGTCAGTTAATACATGTGTCGCCTGACACACCGCTTTCGCTGGCAAGCCAGCTCCTACAGGATCGGTGTTCAATTCGAGAGGCTCGTGAGAATGGCCGGGGTTTTCGGTGCCTGGGTCTGGCTGTCTGTCGGCACATCGTTGCCCGCGCCAAGTCCACCGCCGAGCGCCGTCACCAGTTCGGCATGAGCGCTCAGCCGCGCGGCCTGCACCTGTTGCTGCACTTGCTGCTGCTTGAACAACAGGGTCTGGGCATTGAGCACGTTGAGGTAGTCGGTGAGGCCGCGCTGGTAGGCGATCATCGCGATGTCGTAGGTTTTCTGCGCGGTGGCGACGGACTCGGCGGCGAAGTGTTGCTGCTTGTCCATGGACTCGCGGCGGATCAACTGGTCGGAGATGTTTTTCAGCGCGTTGACCAGCGTCTGGTTGTACCTGGCCACGGCGATGTCATAACCGGCGGAGGCTTCGCCCAGTTCGGCACGCAAGCGACCGCCGTCGAAGATCGGCAAGGAGATCGCCGGGCCGACGTTGTAGTTGAGCTTCTTGCCAGTCAAAAACTCCAGCGCACCGCCGCCGGTGGCCATGTAGCCGAGGCTGCCGACCAGATCGACGTTGGGATAGAAGCCCGCGTGAGCGACATCGATTCCCCGCGCCAGCGCCGCCACTTGCCAGCGGCTGGCGACCACGTCCGGGCGTTGACCGAGCAGTTGCGCCGGCAGCGACGACGGCAATTTCAGCGCCGTGCCCAACGACAACGTCGGCCGTTGCAACTGCGCGCCCTCCCCCGGCCCCTTGCCGGCCAGCGCGGCGAGCTGGTTGCGACTCAGCGCGATCTCCTCGTCCAGCGCATCGATCTGGCGATGGGTTTCCGGCAAGGGCGTCTCGGCCTGGCTGACTTCGAAATGCGTGCCGATTCCGCCGTCGAGGCGCTTTTGCGCCAGGTCGAGAATTTGCTGTTGCTGCTTCAGGGTCGCGGCGACGATGTCCCGTTGCGCGTAGTGCAGCGAGAGCTCGATGTAGGCGCGCACCACGTTGTTCTGCAATTCGAGCTGGGCCAGGCGCGCTTCGGCGACGCTCATGTGGGCCAGGTCCACGGCGCGTTCGGTGCTGTTGCTTTCGAGGCCCCAGAGGTCGAGGGCGTAGCTGAAGCCCAGCGCCGCATTGTTGTCCCAGGTGGTGGTGTTGGCCAGATCGCCAGGGCCGTAGAACGGGTCGGTGGGCCAGTTGTGGCGCTTGAGCGTGGACTCGGCATTGATCTGCAGTGACTCGGCGGATTGCGCGATGCCCGCCATGGATCTGGCCTGACGGACCCGGGCGGCGGCCATGGCGATGGTCGGGCTGCCTTGCACGGCGAGGTCGATCCAGCGGTTCAGTTGCGGGTCGCCATACGCCTGCCACCATTGAGCGGCGGGCCAGTGAGCGTCCTGCGCAGCGCTCTGGATGGCTTCGTCGGTGGCCAGTGAATCGGCCTCCAGTGCCTTGCCCTGTGGGGCAATGCCTGCGGTTCCGATGCAGCCGCTGATTGCCAGGGTTAAAACCAAAACACTGAGCGTCTTTAGCGCTCTGTTGATGCGACGCGGCACTGCTGAAAATTCCTTAAGGAAGGGGGCTGTAGGAGCCGGCTTGCTGGCGATGGCGTCACCGCCGTGTCTCTGCAAGAC
>NZ_MULM01000108.1:0-29847 GCF_002029345.1 Pseudomonas sp. VI4.1 | reverse complement strand
CGATGAATTCCTTATCGGCGCTTCGGGTAGAAAGGGCGGGACGAGAAGTCTCCCACGGTCCGTACTGGTCAGAGTCGGAATCGAGCTTTTAGTCCCGCCCACCCCTTCAAGTCTAAACATACAAGCGGGCTTGCTCGCGAATGGCCGCACTGCGGTCTAACGGTCCGGCTCACACCCCTTCAACACCAACCGGATAATCGTCTGCGCCGCCGCTTCGTAATCCTCTTCATCCAGCTTGGCCTTGCCGGTGATGGCCGTGATCTGCCAGTCAAAGTCGGCATACGTCTGGGTCGCGGCCCAGATGCTGAACATCAGGTGGTTGGGGTCGATGGGGGCGATCTGGCCGCGGTCGATCCAGGTCTGGATGCAGTCGATGTTGTGCTTGGCCTGGCCGTTGAGCTGGTCGACCAGGTCGGGACTCAGGTGCGGGGCGCCGTGCATGATTTCGCTGGCAAACACCTTGGAGGCGAAGGGCAGGTCGCGGGAGATGCGGATTTTCGAACGGATGTAGCCGCTCAGCACTTCACTGGGCACGCCGTCGGCATTGAACGGCGTCGAAGCCTGCAGGATCGGCTCGATGATGCTTTCCAGGACCTCGCGGTAGAGGTTTTCCTTGGATTTGAAGTAGTAGTAGACGTTGGGTTTGGGCAATCCCGCCTTGGCTGCGATGTCACTGGTTTTGGTCGCAGCGAAGCCCTTGTCGGCAAATTCTTCACTGGCGGCACGCAGGATCAGTTCTTTGTTGCGCTCGCGGATAGTGCTCATAAACCCGGTGGTTCCTTGCCTGTACTGGCGGTTGCGCATGGTAGCACCGGCCTCGCGCGGCGCTCAAGAATGCCCCGCAGCCGGTTGAGCCGCGCTATGCTGCGCAGCATTCATTCAAGAAGGAAGCCTGATTCATGGCAGGAAGCAGTTTGCTGTTGCTGATCGACGACATCGCCGCGGTACTCGACGATGTGGCGTTGATGACCAAAATGGCAGCGAAGAAGACGGCCGGCGTACTCGGTGACGATCTGGCGCTCAACGCCCAGCAGGTCAGCGGCGTACGCGCCGAGCGGGAAATCCCGGTGGTATGGGCGGTAGCCAAGGGCTCGTTCATCAACAAGCTGATCCTGGTGCCGTCCGCCCTGGCGATCAGTGCGTTCATTCCGTGGCTGGTCACGCCGTTGTTGATGGTCGGCGGCGCCTACCTGTGTTTCGAAGGTTTCGAGAAACTCGCCCATAAATTCCTGCACAGCAAGGCCGAGGATCAGGCCGAACATGCGGAGTTGGTTGAAGCCGTGGCCGATCCGGCAGTCGACCTGGTGGCGTTCGAGAAGGACAAGATCAAGGGCGCGATTCGCACCGACTTCATCCTTTCGGCGGAAATCATCGCCATCACCCTCGGGACTGTGGCCGATGCGCCTCTGACCCAGCAGGTCATCGTGCTGTCGGGTATCGCCATCGTCATGACCATCGGTGTTTATGGCCTGGTGGCCGGCATCGTCAAACTCGACGACCTCGGCTTGTGGCTGACCCAGAAACCCGGGCAGATGGCCAAAAGCATCGGTGGCGGGATTCTGCGTGCAGCACCGTACATGATGAAAAGCCTGTCGGTGATCGGCACGGCGGCAATGTTCCTGGTGGGCGGCGGGATCCTGACTCACGGCGTGCCGGTGGTTCATCACTGGATTGAAAGTGTCAGCGCGGGGGCGGGCGGTGCCGGGTTTATCGTGCCGACGTTGTTGAATGCGGTGGCGGGGATCGTGGCGGGTGCGGTGGTGTTGGCCGGCGTCATGGCCGCGAGCAAAATCTGGCGCTCAGTCAAAGGCTAGCGCCAAACCTGTAGGAGCTGGCTTGCCAGCGAAGAGGCCCGATTTGGCGACAACTATCTTCGGTGTGGCGAGTATTGCCTTCGCTGCGGTGCGGTGATCCGACAAGCCAGCTCCTACAGGCGGCTGTGGGTTACCCAATAAAAAGGCCATTCGATTCGCATCGAATGGCCTTTTTTGTGGCCGATGGACTTACTCGGCGATCTGCAGCTTGCGCGATTCGGTGTACACGTAACGCACCTTCTCGTACTCGAACGGCGTATTCAGCTGGCCATAGCGAAAGCCGGTCTGATATCGCTTGTCGACGCTGCGCAGGAGCCAGACCTCGGGATGGTTGGCGCTGACTTCCGCGACGTTCAGGAAGTTGATCGCGTTCTCGGCGGTGAAATCGACGGCCAGGCCGCCGGTGTCGCGGATGTTCGAAGGGCCGAGGATCGGCAACACGAAGTAGGCGCCACCCGGTACACCATAGAAACCCAGGGTCTGACCGAAGTCTTCGTTCTGGCGCGGCAAGCCCATGGCCGTGGCCGGGTCCCACAGGCCGGCGATGCCGACGGTGGTGTTGAGCAGCAGGCGCGCGGTGGTTTCCATCGAACGCTTGCCCTTGAACTGCAGCAGGCTGTTCATCAGGTTCGGCACGTCACCGAGGTTGTTGAAGAAATTGCTGACGCCGGTGCGCAGGAAGCTCGGGGTGATGTAGCGATAACCGTCCACCACCGGCAGAAACACCCATTGGTCGAAGCGGTAGTTGAAGTGGTAGACGCGGCGGTTCCACTCTTCCAGCGGGTCGTAGACGTTCAGCGCGTTGAGCGTCGAGCGCTCGAACTCGCGCTGATCCAGCCCCGGGTTGAATTTGAGTTTGCTCAGCGGCTCCTTGAAACCGTCACTGTCGATCACGACCGGGGCGTTGGCTTTGCTGTTGTCGGCATTGGCGACGCTTGCACAGAGTAACGCGGCGATAAGCAGGGGGTATTTAGCCACGGAAAAACTCCAGCATGGCGTCGCTGTTGACGCGGTAATTAAGGTTGCCGCAGTGGCCGCCCAGTGGATAAACAGTCAAGCGATCGCCGAAGGTCTTGCGCAGAAAACCCAGGTCGCCAGGGCCGAGGATCACGTCGTCGGCGTTGTGCATGACGGCGATTTTCGGGCTGTCGCGCAGGTAATCCTTGAGCGCATACAAGCTGACCTGGTCGATCAGTTGCAGCAGGCTGCCGCCGTCGGTGCGGGCGCGCCACATCGGGATGACCTGCTCGGTGATGTAGCAATCGAAGTCGCATTGCAGCGCACGCTTGAGGAACGGCGTGAGGGTGGTGCCTTCGGTGATCGGGTATTTCGGCGGCGTGATCAGGCCGCGACGGTTGATCAGGTCCGAAGTAAAGGCAATATCGGCCGCCGAGAAGCGGAACGAGGTGCCGATCAGCATGGCCATCTGTTCGTTGCTCAGGTGCTGCTTGGACTGCTGGAAGTCGTAGAGCAGCGCATCGTTGAGGTCGATGTAGCCCTTTTGCTGGAAGTAGCGGGTCAGTTTGTCCAGCACCAGTTCATAGAAGGTGGTGGAGTTGTTGATGCCCTTGACCTCGGTCTGGACCAGCTTGTCCAGATTGGTGATCGAGGTGTAGAGGTTGACCGGCGGGTTGAGCAGCAGGACTTTCTTGAAGTTGAAGCTGCGACGGGTTTCGTCAAGGTGGGCGACGAATGCTGCATCCAGTGCGCCCAGGCTGTAGCCGGTCAGGTAGTAGTCGGTGACGGCGACCTTGGGGTTTTGCGCCCGCACGGCCTGCATCACCCGGTACATGTCTTCGGCGTCTTCCTTGGTGATGCCGGGCGTGGCAAAGCGTGAGGCCGCGCTCATGAAGTCGAAGCTGGTGGGCGACGACAATTGCACCACGTGGTAGCCGGCCTTGTAGTAGAGCTTCTTCAGGTATTCGTTGAGGGTACTGTCATAACGCGCGCCGGTACCGGCGATCAGGAAGATCAGCGGCGCGGCTTTATCCTGGGTGGCAATGCGGTAAGTGAGTTTCTTCACCGGCCAGAAGTTGTCCGGCAACTGGAACTCGCGCTCCGGGCGCAATGTGACGCTGCGGGTTGACTGGTTGATGTCATCGTCAAGCGGCAGCTCCGGGCGCAGGTCCGGTGGCGTCGTGGCAATGGTCGCCTCGAACGGGTTGGTCAAGGGATAGCCATAACTGGCGGCGTCGATATCGACCGCCAGTGCGGACGCACTCAAAATAATGCCGCCAAACAGGGCGGCGAAGCGCAAGGAACGGAGCATGACTAGATCCCTTAGAGGAAGGTGCCGAATGAAGTTCGCAGGCTATGACCACGGGTTTTGCGCCAAAGTGCCATGGATCGACACCAATCAGGCCTAATTTCGGAGTAATGGTAGCTGGACGATACACTTTGCGGCTGTTTCGTGACCAATTATCTGTGTCACGCGCTTGCTAACCGCTGCCGGGGGATTAAGCTGGCCGCCGTTTTCGCGTATTGGAGTGTTTCATGTCCCGCCGTCTGCCCGTGATTTTGCTGCTTGTTTTGCTGCCATTATGGCTGGCCGCCAGTTATGGCGCGCGTTATGGCTTCATGGAGGATGCTCAATGGGTCGGCATCTGTGTGGACGAAGCGAGCCGCTGGGAATGCCAGGTCCGTTCGAACCTGGGGCTGATGATTCATTTCAGGTTATTGGGTTGGGCTGCAGTGGCGGCCGCGGTGATCGGTTTTGTACTGCCAGGCCGGGCAGGGTGGTGGTTGGCGGTGTTGGCGTTGGTGTTCGGCTTGCCGGCGTTGGCGTTGTACAACACAACGCTGGCTGTTTTTGCGGTGGTGATTGCGGCGTTGCGTCTGGTCAGGGCTTCCTCTAGCGTTTGATAGTCAGTCTTTGCGAGCAAGCCCGCTCCCACAGTTGATCTTAGTCGTACACCGTATTTGTGTTCACTGAAGATCCATTGTGGGATCGGGGTTGCTCGCGAAGAAGCCAGCGGCCCCGCTGAAGATCAGGCTTTGCGAACCCGCAAACTGCGCCACAACGCCCCAACCATCAGCACGCTCACCAGCGCCCAACCCCACGCCTGCTGGTTCTGCAGCCCTTCCTGATACAACTGCGGCGCAATCCCGGCACCGATGATGAAGGTCAGCAAGGCAATCTCCCGGCGCGGCACGCTCACCGGGCGGCACAGGTACACCAGTGCCGGCAGGATGAACGCAACACTCGGAAAGCTGCGATAACGCGGATCGAACACCAGTTCCAGCATCGTCACCGCCGCGGCGAAGCCTGCTGTTGCCAGCCACCAGCCAGCCCGACGTTCCAGAACATTGAACGCGCGCTCACGCCAACCGGTACGAGCGCTCAGGGTCAGTGCCGCATGGGCCAGCACCAGCAGGTTCAACGCCGTCAACAGGCCGACCCACAGCCACTCGCTGGCGAAGCGGGTGGTGACACGGGCCAGGTCGCCCCAGGCGCCGATCGAGCAGGCGGCCAGTGCACCGAGCAGTGGCAGCACCAGCGCCGCGCGCGAGCTGCGTACTCGACCGCCGAGGATCAGCGTGCCGAAGAAGATCAGGCCACCGACCGCCAGCCACTGCGACCAGTACGGTACGTTCGACACCGGACCGGCCAAAACGCCCTTGTCCTGGCGATCGGCGTCGAACAGCCCCCAGTACCCACCGACCGCACCTTCGCTCGCGCGTTTCCACGGTTGGTCGAAGGCTTCGATCAGGTTGTAGTGCCAGCCTTGTTGCTCGGCCATGATGACAAAACCGCGGATGAACCTGGCTTCATTGACCCGGCTCGGCAGGGCGGTTTTACGTTGGCGGCCTTCGCTCGGCCAGCCGGTTTCGCCAATCATCACGTCCTTGGGCGCGAACATGCTGCCGAAAGACTGACGCACGGCGGCCACCTGCGACAGGGCGACGTCGATGTTCGAAGGGTGATCCTCCCAGTACGGCAGCAAGTGAATAGTGATGAAATCTACCGCCGGAGCCACTTCCGGGTGCTTTTGCCAGAACTCCCAGACGTCGGCATAAGTGACAGGCTGTTTGACCTGGCTCTTGACCCGGTCAATCAGTTTCACCAACTGCGCGCCGGTGATTTCCTTGCGCAGCAGGGTCTCGTTGCCAACGATGACCGAGGTCACCACGTCCGCATTGGCATTGGCCGAGGCGATCAGCAGGTCGATTTCTTTCGCGGTGTCCACCGGGTTGCTGTTGACCCAGGCGCCGATCATCAACTTCAAACCGTGCTTGCGCGCCAGGGCGGGCACGGCCTCGAGGCCGGTCATGGAATAGGTGCGAATGCATTCGAAGCTTTTGGCCAGCAACGCGAGGTCGGCGTCCATGCGTTCCGGGCGCAAGTTGAACGGCACATCGAATGGCGATTGGTCCTTGTCGAACGGGGTGTAGGAGGCACATTGCAGCTTGTGCGTCGCGCTGGCCACGTCCGGCAGGACCACGGGTTTGCCGAGGCCGTACCAGAAGCCACCCAGGGCAAAAAGCCCCAGCAGGCAGGCAAATAGATAAGCAAAAAAAGGAAAGCGCGATGTCGCGGGCATGGTCAGGCCGTCTGGGAGCAAAGCCGCGCATGTTACCTGCATTTGTCGCGTGTCTGGTGGCCTGCATGATTTTGACATGCAAAGTTCGGGCGGATTGGCCGGGGGACTTTCGCTGGTCTAGATTAATGGCGTTCTGATGTCGTTTCTCGATGCCTTGAGGTCGCTGGCAGAGCAGGTCGCAGTTGTCGTCAGGTTGATTATCGAGGCGTCAGCGCTCTCATCGGAAAATCGCGCTGATGTGGAACGAGTTTGCGGTGAGGCGTGATGGGGGCGCCGCGCACCATAACAATACGTTGACGCGACTCGGCATCCGCCGAGCGCAGCACTTTCGGGGAAGTAACGATGAAGATGCGACGACTTTTAGGCGCAAGTGCCGCACTGGCGCTTGCGATCGGCTCCACCCAGGCGTTGGCCGCGAAGGGAGCCGTGACCATCGGTTACGTCGACGGCTGGTCCGATAGCGTTGCGACCACCCATGTGGCAGCCGAAGTGATCAAGCAGAAACTCGATTACGACGTGAAGCTGCAAGCGGTCGCCACCGGGATCATGTGGCAGGGTGTCGCCACGGGCAAACTCGACGCCATGCTCTCAGCCTGGCTGCCGGTGACTCACGGCGATTACTGGGCCAAGAACAAGGATCAGGTGGTCGACTACGGCCCGAACTTCAAGGACGCCAGGATCGGCTTGATCGTGCCGGAGTACGTCAAGGCCAAGTCGCTTGAAGACCTGAAAACCGATGACAGCTTCAAAAAACGCATTGTCGGCATCGACGCTGGTTCGGGCGTGATGCTCAAGACCGAACAGGCGATCAAGGACTACGATCTGACCGGGTATCAGCTCAAGGCCAGTTCTGGCGCCGGGATGATTGCCGAGTTGACCCGTGCCGAGAAAAAACAGGAATCCATTGCCGTCACGGGGTGGGTGCCGCACTGGATGTTCGCCAAGTGGAAACTGCGCTTCCTGGACGACCCGAAAGGCGTTTATGGCGCGGCTGAAACCGTGAACAGCATCGGCAGCAAAGGCCTGGAAGCCAAGGCGCCGGAAGTGGTCAAGTTCCTGAAGAACTTCCAGTGGGCGTCGAAAGACGAAATCGGCGAAGTGATGCTGGCGATTCAGGAAGGTGCCAAGCCTGAAGCGGCGGCGAAGGACTGGGTGGCCAAACACCCGGAGCGCGTTGCAGACTGGACCAAATGATTTGAGCTGACCCGTCTGGTCGGCACCTCCCGGGGCCGCTTGGTATTTATGCCGAGCGGCCTTTTGCTTTTCTGTAGGAGCAGCCGGTCGACGCTCGATTGCTCGCGATGATCGATAACGATAACGCGTGCTTCCGGATGAACGCCTCGCCTTTGAGTCCATCGTCGGAACGCCGCCCGGAGCAAGCTCGCTCCTACAGTTTGGCGATTCTGTCATGTCGTTCTAATACTAAGGTCGTCTGGAACCAGTTCCGCAGCCGCATAGAGTGGAAGACGTTACAACTTCATCTGTGCTGCGAGGATAAAAACAATGAACGACAGCATTTACCTCTCGATTCAAAACAGCCCGCGCTTCAAGGAGCTGGTTAGTAAGCGAGAAAGGTTCGCCTGGATTCTTTCGGCGATCATGCTTGGGCTTTACTCCGGATTCATCCTGTTGATTGCTTACGGGCCGCATATCCTGGGCGCGAAAATCAGTCCTGAATCATCGATTACCTGGGGCATACCCATTGGTGTCGGGCTGATTCTCTCGGCCTTTATCCTGACGGCAATCTACGTACGACGCGCCAATGGCGAATTCGACGACCTGAACAATGCGATTCTCAAGGAGGCTCAGCAATGATCCGGCGTCTAATGGCTCTATTGAGCATCGCAGCCTTTGCACCTGGCGCCTGGGCGGCTGAAGCCCTGACTGGCGAAGTGCACAAACAACCGCTCAACGTTTCCGCCATCCTGATGTTCGTGGCATTCGTCGGCTTGACCCTGTGCATTACCTACTGGGCCTCCAAGCGCAACAATTCGGCGGCCGACTACTATGCGGCGGGTGGCAAGATCACCGGCTTCCAGAACGGCCTGGCGATTGCCGGCGACTATATGTCCGCGGCGTCCTTCCTGGGTATTTCCGCCCTGGTGTTCACCTCCGGCTACGACGGCCTGATCTACTCGATCGGCTTCCTGGTGGGCTGGCCGATCATTCTGTTCCTGATTGCCGAGCGCCTGCGTAACCTGGGTAAATATACCTTTGCCGACGTAGCTTCCTACCGCCTGGGGCAAACCCAGATCCGCACGCTGTCCGCTTGTGGCTCGCTGGTGGTGGTAGCGTTCTACCTGATCGCGCAAATGGTCGGCGCCGGCAAGCTGATTCAGCTGCTGTTCGGTCTCGACTACTACGTCGCGGTGATCCTGGTCGGTATCCTGATGTGCATGTACGTGTTGTTCGGCGGCATGCTGGCGACCACCTGGGTGCAGATCATCAAGGCCGTGTTGCTGCTGTCCGGTGCTACGTTCATGGCAGTGATGGTCATGAAACACGTCAACTTCGACTTCAGCGCGCTGTTCTCCGAGGCGATCAAGGTTCACCCTAAAGGTGAGGCGATCATGAGCCCGGGCGGGCTGGTGAAAGACCCCGTCTCTGCGTTCTCCCTTGGTCTGGCCCTGATGTTCGGTACCGCTGGCCTGCCGCACATCCTGATGCGCTTCTTCACCGTGAGTGACGCGAAAGAAGCTCGCAAGAGCGTGCTGTATGCAACCGGCTTCATTGGCTACTTCTACATCCTGACGTTCATCATCGGCTTCGGCGCGATCCTGCTGGTCAGCACCAACCCGGCCTTCAAAGATGCGGCTGGCGCGCTGTTGGGCGGCAACAACATGGCGGCGGTGCACCTGGCCAATGCGGTCGGTGGCAGTATTTTCCTGGGCTTCATCTCGGCGGTAGCGTTCGCGACCATTCTGGCAGTGGTTGCCGGTCTGACGCTGGCCGGTGCCACGGCGGTATCCCACGACCTTTACGCCAGTGTGGTCAAGAAGGGCAAGGCCAACGACAAGGATGAGATCCGCGTCTCGAAAATCACCACCGTCTGCCTGGGTGTGCTGGCGATCGGTCTGGGTATCCTGTTCGAAAGCCAGAACATCGCGTTCATGGTGGGCCTGGCGTTCTCCATCGCGGCGAGCTGTAACTTCCCGGTGCTGCTGCTTTCCATGTACTGGAAGAAGCTGACCACGCGTGGTGCGATGATCGGCGGCTGGTTGGGCCTGGTCAGTGCCGTTGGCTTGATGGTGCTTGGGCCAACCATTTGGGTGCAGATTCTGCATCACGAGAAGGCGATCTTCCCGTACGAATACCCGGCGCTGTTCTCCATGGCCATTGCGTTTATCGGGATCTGGTTCTTCTCGATCACGGACAAGTCCACGGCTGGGGCCAATGAGCGGGCGTTGTTCTTCCCGCAATTTGTTCGCTCGCAGACGGGGTTGGGGGCGAGTGGGGCGGTTGCTCACTAAGACTTCAGGTTTCCATATATAAGCTGCGTTAAACAGAAATGCCCCGGTCGAAAGATCGGGGCATTTTTTTGTGGGCGCTGATGTTAACTGTAGGAGCTGGCTTGCCAGCGAAGGCGGCCTGCCAGCCGACCTGATCTCCCGGAATGTACCCAGACCCCCTGTAGGAGCTGCCGCAGGCCGCGATCTTTTGATCTTCAACATGATTGCGCGGTGCCTTCCCGGTCGGCCCTGAGGCCGCCGCGCATCAAAAGGGCCACAAACAAAAACGGCCCCTATAAATAGAGGCCGTTCCCGGTACAACTCAAGACATTATCGCAAGGCAGGTCTTATTTGCGGTCTTCCAGATCAGGAATGTCACGCGACTCGTAGCCGGTGTACAACTGCCGCGGGCGGCCGATCTTGTACGGGCTGGAGAGCATTTCTTTCCAGTGGGAGATCCAGCCCACGGTCCGCGCCAGGGCGAAGATCACGGTGAACATGCTGGTTGGAATGCCGATCGCCTTGAGGATGATCCCCGAGTAGAAGTCGACGTTCGGGTACAGCGAGCGTTCGATGAAGTACGGGTCGGTCAGGGCGATCTCTTCCAGGCGCATGGCCAGTTCGAGTTGCGGATCGTTGGTAATGCCCAGCTCTTTGAGTACTTCGTCGCAGGTCTGCTTCATCACGGTGGCGCGTGGGTCGCGGTTTTTGTAGACCCGGTGACCAAAGCCCATCAGTTTGAACGGATCGTTCTTGTCCTTGGCCTTGGCGATGTACTGGTCGATGTTCGAGACATCGCCAATTTCGTCAAGCATGGACAGAACGGCTTCGTTCGCGCCGCCGTGGGCAGGGCCCCACAGTGCAGCGATACCGGCGGCGATGCAGGCGAACGGGTTGGCACCCGACGAACCGGCCAGGCGCACGGTGGAGGTCGATGCGTTCTGCTCGTGGTCGGCATGGAGGATGAAGATCTTGTCCATGGCCTTGGCGAGCACCGGGCTGATCGGTTTGATCTCGCACGGGGTGTTGAACATCATGTGCAGGAAGTTTTCCGCGTACGTCAGGTCGTTGCGCGGGTACATCATGGGTTGACCCATGGAGTACTTGTAAACCATCGCTGCCAGGGTCGGCATCTTGGCCACCAGGCGGATCGCGGAGATTTCGCGATGCTGGGGGTTCTTGATGTCCAGGGAGTCGTGGTAGAAGGCCGAGAGGGCGCCGACTACACCGCACATGACGGCCATCGGGTGGGCGTCGCGACGGAAGCCGTTGAAGAAGGTCTTCAACTGCTCGTGAACCATGGTGTGGTTCTTCACGGTGCTGACGAACTGGGCCTTCTGTTCTGCGGTCGGCAGTTCGCCGTTGAGCAGCAGATAGCAGGTTTCCAGGTAGTCCGACTTTTCAGCCAGCTGTTCGATCGGGTAACCGCGGTGCAGCAGAATGCCGTTGTCGCCATCGATATAGGTGATCTTCGACTCGCAGGAAGCAGTCGACATGAAACCAGGGTCAAAGGTGAAACGGCCCGTGGCCGTCAGGCCCCGAACGTCGATAACATCGGGACCAACGGTGCCGGTTAAAATGGGCAGCTCGACGGGGGCTGCGCCCTCGATGATCAACTGCGCTTTTTTGTCAGCCATGTGGCCTCCTATTTATGCTTGAAATCATCAGACAGACCCCCCACGCAGGGCCCGCACCACTATAGTGAGATAAATTCGAATGTCAATTTGCCTAAACTCTTGCTCCAGAAGGCTTTAACCGGACTTTTTCCTCGAAATTGACTGCCATTTACGCCTTTTATCCCACTTGTGCAATGCGCTATTGGGGGTAGGCGAACGCGTTGTCATTAGTAGCCTAACTGTCTATACTCGGCCACCGACCGCCAGGGGCTTTTGGGCCTGCTTTATTGGGGGTCGCATCCCTGGGTGGTGGTTACCTGACCAGTGCACTCCCCAACAACTTTGCCCTGATTGTTAGGGGCTCTTCAGTGTGAAAAAAAAAGCCGTGAAAAGCCAACGACCTGTAAACCTAGACCTAAGGACCATCAAACTCCCCATCACCGGCGTTACGTCGTTTCTTCACCGTGTTTCCGGCATCATCCTCTTCCTGGGCCTTGGCTTCATGCTTTATGCATTGGGCAAATCCCTGGGTTCCGAGGAAGGTTTTGTCGACGTGAAGGCAACCTTGACCAGCCCGCTGGCCAAGTTCGTAGCATGGGGCCTCCTGTCCGCTCTTCTGTATCACCTGGTAGCCGGTGTGCGCCACTTGATCATGGATATGGGCATCGGTGAGACGCTTGAAGGCGGCCGCCTGGGCTCGAAAATCATCATCGCCATTTCCGTGGTGCTGATCGTTCTGGCAGGAGTTTGGATATGGTAACCAGCGTTACGAACCTTTCGCGTTCCGGTCTTTATGACTGGATGGCGCAACGTGTGTCTGCGGTCGTTCTCGCGGCTTATTTCATCTTCCTGATCGGATACCTCGCGGCGAACCCGGGCATTGGCTATGACCAATGGCATGGCCTGTTCGCCCACAACGGGATGCGTATCTTCAGTCTGCTGGCCCTTGTGGCCCTGGGCGCTCACGCCTGGGTCGGCATGTGGACCATCGCGACCGACTACCTGACGCCGATGGCGCTGGGCAAGTCCGCGACTGCAGTACGTTTCCTTTTCCAGGCAGTATGCGGCGTTGCGATGTTCGCTTACTTCGTCTGGGGTGTGCAGATTCTCTGGGGTATCTGATTCATGGCTAACATTCCAACGATTTCTTTCGACGCCATCATTATTGGTGGTGGCGGTGCCGGCATGCGCGCCGCGCTGCAACTGGCGCAAGGCGGTCACAAGACTGCCGTGATCACCAAGGTGTTCCCGACCCGTTCGCACACCGTTTCCGCTCAGGGTGGCATTACCTGCGCCATCGCTTCGGCTGATCCGAACGATGACTGGCGCTGGCACATGTACGATACCGTCAAGGGTTCCGACTACATCGGTGACCAGGACGCTATCGAATACATGTGTCAGGAAGGCCCGGCTGCGGTATTTGAACTGGACCACATGGGTCTGCCGTTCTCCCGTACCGAACAAGGTCGTATCTACCAGCGTCCATTCGGCGGCCAGTCGAAGGATTACGGTAAAGGTGGCCAGGCTGCCCGTACCTGCGCCGCGTCCGACCGTACCGGTCACGCGCTGCTGCACACGCTTTATCAGGGCAACCTGAAAGCCGGCACCACGTTCCTGAACGAGTACTACGCGGTTGATCTGGTGAAAAACCAGGAAGGCGAGTTCGTCGGTGTGATCGCCATCTGCATCGAAACCGGTGAAACCAGCTACATCCGTGCCAAGGCCACCGTTCTGGCCACTGGCGGTGCCGGTCGTATCTACTCGTCCACCACCAACGCCCTGATCAACACCGGTGACGGCGTCGGCATGGCTCTGCGTGCTGGCGTGCCGGTGCAAGACATCGAAATGTGGCAGTTCCACCCGACCGGCATCGCCGGCGCTGGTGTACTGGTGACTGAAGGTTGCCGTGGTGAAGGTGGTTACCTCATCAACAAGCACGGCGAGCGTTTCATGGAGCGTTACGCTCCGAACGCCAAAGACCTTGCCGGTCGTGACGTCGTTGCCCGTTCGATGGTTAAAGAGATCATCGCCGGTAACGGTTGCGGTCCGAATGGCGACCACGTACTGCTCAAGCTCGATCACCTGGGCGAAGAAGTACTGCACAGCCGCCTGCCAGGCATCTGCGAACTGTCCAAGACGTTTGCTCACGTTGACCCGGTGGTTGCCCCGGTTCCGGTCGTTCCGACTTGCCACTATATGATGGGCGGCGTTCCGACCAACATTCATGGCCAGGCGATCACCCAGGATGCCGAAGGCGTCGACACCATCATTCCTGGCCTGTTCGCAGTGGGCGAAGTGGCTTGCGTATCGGTTCACGGTGCCAACCGCCTGGGCGGCAACTCGTTGCTCGACCTGGTGGTGTTCGGTCGTGCTGCTGGTCTGCACCTGGAAAAAGCGCTGACCGACGGTATCGAATACGACGACGCCACCGACGCCAACATTGAAACGGCCCTGGCCCGTCTGTCCGCTCTGAACGAGCGTACCGATGGCGAAGACGTGGCAACCCTGCGTCGCGAGCTGCAAAACTGCATGCAGAACTACTTCGGTGTATTCCGTACCGGCGAATACATGCAGAAGGGTATTGCCCAGCTGGCTGACCTGCGCGTACGTATCGCCAACGTCAAGATCAACGATAAGTCGCAGGCGTTCAACACTGCACGTATCGAAGCGCTGGAACTGCAGAACCTGCTGGAAGTGGCCGAAGCCACCGCCATCGCTGCAGAGATCCGCAAAGAGTCCCGCGGCGCTCACGCCCGTGAAGACTTCGAAGACCGCGACGACGAAAACTGGCTGTGCCACACCCTGTTCTTCCCGGGTGACAAGCGCGTGACCAAGCGTGCTGTGAACTTCTCGCCGAAGACTGTTCCGACTTTTGAACCTAAGATTCGGACTTATTAAGGGTGGCCGCCATGTTGAAAGTCAGTGTTTATCGCTACAACCCTGATCAGGACGCTGCGCCGTTCATGCAGGAATTCCAGGTCGACACCGGGGGTAAAGACCTGATGGTGCTGGACGTGCTGGCCCTGATCAAAGAGCAGGACGAAGGTTTCTCCTATCGTCGCTCTTGCCGTGAAGGTGTTTGCGGTTCCGACGGCATGAACATCAACGGCAAAAACGGCCTGGCGTGCGTCACGCCGCTGTCTGCCGTCGTAAAAGGTAACAAGTTGGTTGTTCGTCCTCTGCCTGGTTTGCCGGTAATCCGTGACCTGGTCGTCGATATGAGCATCTTCTACAAGCAATATGAAAAGGTTAAGCCTTACCTGCAGAACGACACGCCGGCTCCGGCCATCGAACGTCTGCAGACCCCGGAAGAGCGGGAAAAGCTCGACGGTCTGTACGAGTGCATCCTGTGCGCTTGCTGCTCGACCTCTTGCCCGTCCTTCTGGTGGAACCCGGACAAGTTCCTGGGTCCAGCTGCCCTGCTGCAAGCGTATCGCTTCCTGGCAGACAGCCGTGACACCAAGACTGCCGAGCGTCTGGCTTCACTGGATGACCCGTTCAGCGTATTCCGCTGCCGCGGGATCATGAACTGCGTCAACGTTTGTCCGAAAGGCCTGAACCCGACTAAGGCCATCGGTCACATTCGTAACATGCTTCTGCAAAGCGGCGTGTGATTCAGCTGTAGTACCCGCAAGACCGCTGTACCCGTAGATGCTACGGCGCAGGCTTCAACCGGCGCCGTAGTTTTAACCTGAGCAGCAGCTTAAAAGGCTGCGGCTCTTATTTTGAAGAAATGAGACAAGCAGGGGCATCCGGGCTGGTACCCGGACTATCAGCGTGATCCTAGTGGCTTGTTTTAGTCGCTGCATTCGGACTTCTGCAAGCGTGCTCGGTGTCGACGCCGGTGGTGTTCCCCTAACCGAGGGTGACCAAGCATGCAAGAAAGCGTGATGCAGCGCATGTGGAACAGCGCCTACCTATCCGGTAGTAACGCTGCCTATGTGGAAGAGCTCTACGAGCTCTACCTGCACGACCCTAACGCTGTGCCAGAAGAGTGGCGCACCTACTTCCAGAAGTTGCCTGCCGACGGCAACTCTGCCACCGATGTTTCGCACTCCACGATTCGCGATCATTTCGTCTTGCTGGCAAAGAACCAGCGCCGCGCCCAACCGGTTTCCGCCGGCAGCGTGAGCAGTGAGCACGAGAAGAAGCAAGTTGAAGTGCTGCGATTGATCCAGGCCTACCGTATGCGTGGCCACCAGGCAGCCCAGCTTGACCCGCTGGGGCTGTGGCAGCGTCCTGCACCTGCAGACCTGTCGATCAATCATTACGGCTTGACCAATGCCGATCTTGATACGACCTTCCGTGCCGGCGACCTGTTCATCGGCAAAGAGGAGGCGAGCCTACGCGAAATTCACGAAGCGTTGCAGCAGACATATTGCCGCACCATTGGCGCTGAGTTTACGCACATCACCGATTCCGAGCAGCGCCAGTGGTTCCAGCAGCGTCTGGAAAGCGTGCGTGGCCGTCCGACGTACTCCGCCGACATCAAGAGCCACCTGCTCGAGCGCGTGACCGCCGGCGAAGGCCTGGAAAAATACCTGGGTACCAAATACCCGGGTACCAAGCGTTTCGGCCTGGAAGGCGGCGAGAGCCTGATTCCGATGCTCGACGAGCTGATCCAGCGTTCCGGTTCCTACGGCACCAAGGAAATCGTGATCGGCATGGCTCACCGTGGTCGCCTGAACGTGTTGGTCAACACCTTCGGCAAGAACCCGCGCGAGCTGTTTGACGAGTTCGAAGGCAAGAAAAAAGTCGAGCTGGGTTCCGGTGACGTTAAATACCACCAGGGCTTCTCCTCCAACGTGATGACTACCGGTGGTGAAGTTCACCTGGCCATGGCGTTCAACCCGTCCCACCTGGAAATCGTTTCGCCAGTGGTCGAGGGTTCGGTTCGCGCCCGTCAGGATCGTCGTAACGACCCGACCGGTGAGAAGGTTCTGCCGATTTCCATCCACGGTGACGCGGCATTCGCCGGTCAGGGCGTGGTCATGGAGACCTTCCAGATGTCGCAGACCCGCGGTTTCAAAACCGGCGGTACCGTGCACATCGTGATCAACAACCAGGTCGGTTTCACCATCAGCAACCCGCTGGACTCGCGTTCCACCGAGTACGCCACCGACGTCGCGAAAATGATCCAGGCGCCGATCCTCCATGTGAATGGTGATGATCCGGAAGCCGTATTGTTCGTGACCCAGCTGGCCATCGACTACCGCATGCAGTTCAAGCGTGACGTGGTGATCGATCTGGTCTGCTACCGTCGTCGCGGCCACAACGAGGCCGACGAACCAAGCGGTACCCAGCCGCTGATGTATCAGCAGATCGCCAAGCAGCGTACCACCCGTGAGCTGTATGCCGATCGCCTGACCCAGGGCGGTGTGCTCGACACCGAGCGTGTCCAGGCCAAGGTCGACGAATACCGCAACGCGCTGGACAACGGTCTGCACGTAGTGAAAAGCCTGGTCAAAGAGCCGAACAAAGAGTTGTTCGTGGACTGGCGTCCGTATCTGGGCCACGCCTGGACCGCGCGTCACGACACGCGTTTCGATCTGAAGACCCTGCAGGAACTGTCCGCCAAGCTGCTGGAAATTCCGGAAGGCTTCGTGGTTCAGCGCCAGGTCTCGAAAATCTACGAAGACCGTCAGAAGATGCAAGCCGGCGGCCTGCCGATCAACTGGGGTTACGCCGAAACCATGGCGTACGCGACCCTGGCGTTCGAAGGTCACCCGATTCGCATGACGGGTCAGGACATCGGTCGCGGTACGTTCTCGCACCGTCACGCCGTCCTGCACAACCAGAAAGACACTGGCAGCTACATTCCGCTGCAGAACCTGTACAAAGGTCAGCCACGTTTCGACCTGTACGATTCGTTCCTGTCCGAGGAAGCGGTTCTGGCGTTCGAATACGGTTATTCGACCACCACGCCGGAAGCGCTGGTGATCTGGGAAGCCCAGTTCGGCGACTTCGCCAACGGTGCCCAGGTGGTCATCGACCAGTTCATCACCAGTGGCGAGCACAAGTGGGGCCGTCTCTGCGGTCTGACCATGCTCCTGCCGCACGGTTATGAAGGCCAGGGTCCGGAGCACTCGTCGGCTCGTCTGGAGCGTTACCTGCAGCTGTGCGCCGAGCACAACATTCAGGTAGCCGTACCGACTACACCGGCTCAGATCTACCACTTGCTGCGTCGTCAGGTGATTCGCCCGCTGCGCAAGCCGTTGATCGTGCTGACGCCGAAGTCGCTGCTGCGTCACAAGCTCGCTGTGTCTACCCTGGAAGATCTGGCCGAAGGTTCGTTCCAGACCGTCATCCCGGAAATCGATGCACTGGATCCGAAAAAGGTCGAGCGCGTTGTTCTGTGTAGCGGCAAGGTCTACTACGACCTGCTGGAAAAACGCCGTGCCGAAGGCCGTGACGACATCGCCGTCGTGCGTATCGAGCAGCTGTACCCATTCCCTGAGGACGACTTGAAAGAAGTCCTGGCTCCTTACACCAACGTCAAGCATGCCGTTTGGTGCCAGGAAGAGCCGATGAACCAGGGTGCGTGGTATTGCAGCCAACACCACATGCGTCGCAGCATCAGTAACCTCGACAAGTCTCTCGTACTCGAGTACGCGGGCCGTGAGGCTTCTGCTGCACCTGCATGCGGTTACGCATCGATGCACGCCGAGCAGCAGGAAAAACTGCTGCAAGACGCCTTTACTGTTTAACGCCTTCGCGCACCTGAAACCGAATTTAAGGACCCACAGATAATGGCTATCGAAATCAAAGCCCCCACTTTCCCGGAATCGGTTGCCGATGGCACCGTTGCCACCTGGCACAAACAGCCGGGCGACGCCGTCAAGCGTGACGACCTGATCGTCGACATCGAAACCGACAAAGTCGTACTGGAAGTGTTGGCTACCGCTGACGGCGTGCTGGGCGCTATCGTCAAGAACGAAGGCGAGACTGTTCTGTCCGACGAAGTCCTGGGCTCCATCGAAGCGGGCGGCGCTGCTGCCGCTCCAGCCGCTGCCGCTGCTCCGGCCGCTGCACAGGCTGCTGCTCCTGCCGCCGAAGGCGAAGACGATCCTGTTGCTGCACCGGCTGCTCGCAAGCTGGCTGAAGAAAACGGCATCAACATCGCTTCCGTTGCCGGCACTGGCAAAGGCGGTCGTGTGACCAAGGAAGACGTGGTTGCAGCCGTTGCTGCCAAGAAAGCCGCTCCGGCTGCCGCGCCTGCCAAGGCTGCTGCACCTGCCGCTGCTGCTCCAGTGTTCGCTGCCGGCGATCGCATCGAGAAGCGCGTACCGATGACCCGCGTTCGCGCTACCGTCGCCAAGCGTCTGGTTGAAGCACAATCGAACATGGCGATGCTGACCACGTTCAACGAAGTCGACATGACCGAAGTCATGGCGCTGCGTTCGAAGTACAAGGATCTGTTCGAGAAGTCCCACAATGGCGTGCGCCTGGGCTTCATGTCGTTCTTCGTCAAGGCTGCCACCGAAGCGCTGAAACGCTTCCCGGCCGTCAACGCGTCGATCGACGGTGCGGACATCGTTTACCACGGCTACGCTGACGTCGGTGTGGCTGTTTCCAGCGACCGCGGTCTGGTTGTACCGGTCCTGCGTAACGCCGAACTGATGAGCCTGGCTGAAATCGAAGGCGGCATCGCCACTTTCGGCAAGAAAGCCCGTGACGGCAAACTGTCGATGGACGAGATGACCGGTGGCACGTTCACCATCACCAACGGTGGTACCTTCGGTTCGATGATGTCGACCCCGATCGTCAACCCGCCGCAAGCGGCCATCCTGGGCATGCACAACATTCTGCAGCGTCCTATGGCGATCAATGGTCAGGTTGTCATCCGTCCGATGATGTACTTGGCGCTGTCCTACGATCACCGTCTGATCGATGGCAAAGAAGCTGTGACCTTCCTGGTTACCATCAAGAACCTGCTGGAAGACCCGGCTCGTTTGCTGCTGGATATCTGATAGAAGCCGCTACAGGTTTCAAGCCACAAGCTGCAAGCGATTGCAGCCTGGCTTGAGGCTTGTGGCTTCAAGCTTGTTGCCAAAAGAGGATTTTTTGAATGTCGCAGAAATTTGACGTAGTAGTGATCGGCGCTGGCCCTGGCGGCTATGTGGCTGCCATCAAGGCCGCGCAGCTGGGTCTTTCGACGGCCTGCATCGAGAAGTACACCGACAAGGAAGACAAGCTGGCTCTGGGCGGTACCTGCCTGAACGTCGGTTGCATTCCTTCCAAGGCGCTGCTGGACAGCTCCTGGAAATACAAGGAAGCCAAAGAAGGCTTCGCGATCCACGGGATCAACCACGCCGGCGTGACCATGGACGTGCCAGCGATGGTCGGCCGCAAGGCCAACATCGTCAAGGGTCTGACTTCCGGTGTAGCGACCCTGTTCAAAGCCAACGGTGTGACCTCCATCCAGGGTCACGGCAAGCTGCTGGCCGGCAAGAAAGTCGAAGTCACCAAACCTGACGGTTCGGTAGAGATCATCGAAGCCGAAAACGTGATTCTGGCCCCTGGCTCGCGTCCGATCGACATTCCACCGGCTCCGGTTGACCAGAATGTGATCGTCGATTCGACGGGCGCGCTGGAATTCCAATCCGTACCAAAACGTCTGGGCGTGATCGGCGCTGGCGTGATCGGTCTGGAACTGGGTTCGGTCTGGTCCCGCCTGGGTGCGGAAGTCACCGTTCTCGAAGCGCTGGACACCTTCCTGATGGCCGCTGACGCTGCCGTTTCCAAGGAAGCGCTGAAAACCCTGACCAAACAGGGTCTGGACATCAAGCTGGGCGCTCGCGTCACCGGTTCCAAAGTGAACGGCGACGAAGTCGTGGTGAACTACACCGACGCCAAGGGCGAGCAGACCATCACCTTCGACAAGCTGATCGTAGCCGTTGGTCGCCGTCCGGTGACCACTGATCTGCTGTCCGCCGACTGCGGCGTGACCCTCGACGAGCGCGGTTTCGTGCACGTTGACGATCACTGCGCCACCACCGTACCGGGCGTTTTCGCAATCGGCGACGTGGTTCGCGGCATGATGCTGGCTCACAAGGCCTCGGAAGAAGGCATCATGGTCGTCGAGCGCATCAAGGGCCACAAAGCCCAGATGAACTATGACTTGATCCCTTCGGTTATTTATACTCACCCGGAAATCGCATGGGTCGGTAAAACCGAGCAGACCTTGAAAGCTGAAGGCGTTGAAGTTAACGTCGGCACTTTCCCGTTCGCAGCCAGTGGCCGTGCCATGGCAGCCAACGATACCGGCGGTTTCGTGAAAGTCATTGCCGATGCCAAGACTGACCGCGTATTGGGCGTCCACGTGATTGGCCCGAGCGCTGCAGAACTGGTTCAGCAGGGCGCGATCGGTATGGAATTCGGCACCAGCGCTGAAGACCTGGGCATGATGGTCTTCTCCCATCCGACCCTGTCCGAAGCCTTGCACGAAGCCGCTCTGGCAGTGAATGGCGGCGCCATTCACATCGCCAACAAGAAGAAGCGTTAAGACAATAAGAAACCACGGCGGTATAGCCCGTCGTGAGCCTTGCAAGCAAGACTCACCGCGGAACATCCGCTGGACGCAGTCTTGCGTAGCTGCACCGGTTGTCCGGAAAGGCTACGCAAGCAGCAGTCACAGGTGGTGCGGCACTTGAACGAGTGCAGCACCGAATGCGCAGTACCTAACGAAGACGGTAATAAGCATGAATCTTCACGAGTATCAGGGTAAGCAGCTGTTCGCTGAATACGGCCTGCCAGTATCCCAGGGTTTCGCCGTAGACACCCCGGAAGCAGCAGCAGAAGCATGCGACAAGATCGGCGGGACCGAATGGGTTGTCAAAGCCCAGGTTCACGCTGGTGGTCGCGGTAAAGCGGGCGGCGTCAAGCTGGTTCGCAGCAAGGAAGACGCCAAAGCATTCGCTCAACAGTGGTTGGGCAAGCGTCTGGTGACTTACCAGACTGATGCCAATGGTCAGCCAGTCACCAAGATCCTGGTTGAATCGTGCACTGATATCGCTAAAGAGCTGTACCTGGGCGCTGTCGTTGACCGTTCGAGCCGCCGCATCGTGTTCATGGCTTCCACCGAAGGTGGCGTGGACATCGAGAAAATCGCTCACGACACCCCTGAGAAAATCCTCAAGGCCACTATCGATCCACTGGTTGGCGCTCAGCCATTCCAGGGTCGCGAGCTGGCATTCCAGCTGGGTCTGGAAGGCAAGCAAGTGACTCAGTTCGCCAAGATCTTCGTGGGTCTGGCCAAACTGTTCAAGGATCACGACCTGGCTCTGCTGGAAGTGAACCCGCTGGTGATCAAGGCTGACGGCGATCTGCATTGCCTCGACGCCAAGATCAACATCGACGCCAACGCCATGTACCGTCAGCCTAAGCTGAAGACTTTCCACGATCCGTCGCAAGACGATCCGCGCGAAGCGCACGCTGCCAAGTTCGAACTGAACTACGTAGCGCTGGAAGGCAACATCGGTTGCATGGTCAACGGTGCTGGCCTGGCCATGGGTACCATGGACATCGTCAACCTGCATGGCGGCAAACCAGCCAACTTCCTCGACGTGGGCGGCGGTGCTACCAAAGAACGCGTGACCGAAGCGTTCAAGATCATCCTGTCCGACACTAACGTCGCTGCAGTATTGGTCAACATCTTCGGCGGCATCGTTCGTTGCGACATGATTGCCGAAGGCATCATCGGCGCTGTGAAAGAAGTCGGCGTGAAAATCCCGGTTGTTGTTCGCCTTGAAGGCAACAACGCTGAGCTGGGCGCTAAAGTACTGGCAGAAAGCGGTTTGAACATCATCGCTGCTACCAGCCTGACCGACGCTGCTCAACAAGTTGTCAAAGCTGCGGAGGGCAAATAATGAGCGTCCTGATCAATAAAGACACCAAAGTTATCTGCCAGGGTATTACCGGTTCGCAAGGTAGTTTCCACACCCAGCAAGCTCTCGAATACGGCACCAAGATGGTCGGTGGCGTTACTCCGGGCAAAGGCGGCACCGAGCACCTGGGTCTGCCAGTGTTCAACACCGTGAAAGACGCTGTAGCTGCCACTGGCGCCACCGCCAGCGTGATCTACGTTCCAGCTCCTTTCTGCAAGGACTCGATCCTGGAAGCTGCTTTCGGCGGCATCAAGCTGATCGTTTGCATCACCGAAGGCATTCCTACCCTGGACATGCTGGACGCTAAAGTTAAGTGCGACGAGCTGGGCGTAGTCCTGATCGGCCCTAACTGCCCAGGCGTGATCACTCCAGGCGAATGCAAGATCGGCATCATGCCAGGTCACATTCACTTGCCAGGCAAGGTCGGTATCGTTTCCCGTTCCGGCACCCTGACCTACGAAGCTGTGAAGCAGACTACTGACGCCGGTTTCGGTCAGTCGACTTGCGTCGGCATCGGCGGTGACCCGATCCCGGGTTCGAACTTCATCGACATCCTGAAGCTGTTCCAGGAAGACCCGAAGACCGAAGCGATCGTGATGATCGGCGAGATCGGCGGTTCGGCTGAAGAAGAAGCGGCTGCCTACATCAAGGCACACGTGACCAAGCCGGTTGTTTCCTACATTGCTGGTGTGACTGCCCCTGCGGGCAAGCGCATGGGCCATGCTGGCGCAATCATCTCTGGCGGCAAAGGCACTGCAGACGAGAAGTTTGCTGCCCTGGAAGACGCAGGCGTTAAAACCGTGCGTTCGCTGGCAGACATCGGCAAGGCTCTGTCCGAGCTGACCGGTTGGGCGATGAAGTAAGCCTCGCGCTTAACTTGTAGCTCTGCTGACAAAGGCCACCTTCGGGTGGCCTTTGTCGTTTCCGACCGAATCAAATGACGCATCGGTTCCTGTAGGAGCCGGCTTGCTGGCGAACCAGGCGACGCGGTCCATCAGACGTGCCGCATTCGCGGCGATGCGGCGATCCGACAAGCCAGCTCCTACAGGGTTCACCGTAGGATGAACGTTATGTATGAAAACGCGACACTGAAATGTCGTGTATCGGATAGTTCGCACCCTAACAGTGCGTTTTGCGAGCAAATTCGTTAGGCTAGCCGCCATTTTTGCGTCCGCAGCCCATAAGGCCGCTACGCGCTAAACGGGTCAGTCCCATACGGACCGACAGCATTTCCCTCACCCATAGGGAAGTCCCCCTCTAAATTCCGATTCAGTAGTGTGGTATTTCCTTAATGAAAGTGTTGAAAGGCCAGGACATCCTGGCACTTGGATTCATGACCTTTGCCCTGTTTGTCGGGGCTGGCAATATTATCTTCCCGCCTATCGTCGGCTTGCAGGCCGGACCTCATGTCTGGCTGGCGGCGCTGGGCTTTCTGATCACCGCAGTCGGTCTGCCGGTGATTACCGTGGTCGCCCTGGCCAAAGTCGGCGGCGCCATGGATGCCTTGAGCAGCCCGATCGGTAAAGTCGCCGGGGGCCTGCTGGCCGCTGCCTGCTACCTGGCTGTCGGCCCGTTGTTCGCGACGCCGCGCACCGCGACCGTATCCTTCGAAGTCGGCCTGGCACCGCTGACCGGCGAGAGCCCGCTGGCACTGTTCCTCTATAGCTCGGTGTACTTCCTGCTGGTGTTCTTCATCTCGCTGTACCCGGGCCGTTTGCTGGATACCGTAGGACGCTTCCTCGCACCGCTGAAGATCATCGCCTTGGCTATTCTCGGCATCGCCGCGTTTGCATTGCCGGCCGGCGACATCGGCGTCGGTACTCCCGAGTACGTGGCGGCACCGTTTTCTCAGGGCTTCATCAATGGTTACCTGACCATGGATACCCTGGGGGCACTGGTCTTCGGCATTGTCATCGTCAATGCCATCCGCTCCCGTGGTGTCGAGTCGCCGGCGCTGATCACCCGTTACGCGATCATTGCCGGGCTGATTGCCGGCGTAGGCCTGGCCCTGGTGTACGTCAGCCTGTTCCGTCTCGGTTCGGGCAGCCATGAAGTGGCCGCCGGTGCGACCAATGGCGCGGCGGTATTGCACGCTTACGTGCAGCACACCTTTGGCTCCCTGGGCAGCGGTTTCCTGGCAGTGTTGATCGCCCTGGCATGCCTGGTCACGGCGGTCGGCCTGACCTGTGCCTGCGCTGAATACTTCAGTCGCGTGCTGCCACTGTCCTACAAAACCCTGGTGATCATCCTTGCCGCGTTTTCCCTGCTGGTGTCCAACCTGGGCCTCACCAAGCTGATCGCGTTCTCGATCCCGGTACTGACCGCGATCTACCCGCCGTGCATCGCCCTGGTGGCCCTGAGCTTCTGCAAGGACTTCTGGCATGAGCAGGGCCGTATTGTCGGCCCGGTGATGCTGGTGTCCTTTATCTTCGGCCTGATTGATGCACTCAAAGGCGCCGGTCTGGCGGACTGGCTGCCGACGCAGCTGGCTCACCTGCCGTTGAGCGAGCAAGGTCTGGCGTGGCTGGTACCGTCGGTCATGACCCTGGTGGTTGCGGTGGTGTGTGATCGTTTGCTGGGCAAGCGCGAAGAAGCGCTGGCGTAAGCTGCTGCAAGGGCCGCCACAAGCGGGCCTGTGACAGCACAAACTGAAATGCCCCGTATCAATCGATACGGGGCATTTTTTATGCGCGTGATGCAGTGTCTTTTTTCTTAAGCTAACGTCGAAACACTGCAAAGACCTCATGTGGGAGCGGGCTTGCTCGCGAAGACGGCTTATCATTCAACATTGATGTCGACTGACCCACCGCTTTCGCGAGCAAGCCCGCTCCCACAGGGTTGCGGTACACCGCAAATATGTCACAAGGACCTGCATGTCGTTCATCCTCGCCAACCTGATCCACATTCTCGCCGCCGCCTGGTTCGTGATCTGCTGGGGCGGCTACACGCGCTATGCGACGTGGAAAGCCCGGGACACCGCGTGCCTGGCCAGCGTCCTGCACCTGTACCGCGAAGACTGGATGCGCCGCATGCTGCTGCGCGATAACCGTATCGCCGACGCCAGCGTGATCGGCAACCTGGAGCGCAACGCCTCGTTCTTCGCGTCCAGCACGCTGATTATCCTGGCCGGCATTCTCACGGTGCTGGGTGCGTCCGAAAGGGCCGTGTCGTTGCTGGCGGATATCCCGATGGTGCAGCAAGCGTCCCAGGGCATGTCGGAAATCAAGTTGTTATGCCTGGCGATGGTATTCGTCTATGCGTTCTTTACCTTCAGCTGGTGCATGCGCCAGTACAACTTCGCGGCGATCCTGGTGGGTTCGGCACCCATGGTCGGTGAACGGCATGTTTCCGAGCAGGAACGCAAAGCCTTTGCCGCCCGGGCAGCCCGGGTCATTTCCATGGCCGCCAACCAGTTCAACTTCGGCCTGCGCTCTTATTACTTCGGCATGACCATGCTGGCCTGGTTCGTCAGTCCCTGGTTGTTCATGTTGATGAGTACCGGCGTGGTGTTGGTGCTCTATCGTCGGGAATTTCACTCCGACGTTCTCGACGTAATGGTCTATACCCCTACAGAGGCTCCCTTGCCCGAGCCGAGTAAAGAGGTCGCTTGATGAGTATTCCGTTCTGGTGTGTGTTTATCAGTGCCTTGCTGATTTATGTGGCGCGCATCCCGGTAACCAAGGCCATGAAAGAGCAGGGTGGTTACGATAATCACCTGCCACGCCAGCAGCAGGCGCAACTTACCGGCTTCGGGGCCAGGGCGCTGGCGGCGCATCAGAACTGTATCGAGGCATTCATATTGTTTGCGGTGGGGGTGTTGATGGCGCATACCACGCAGACGGCGGGGTGGCTTATCGATTCGCTGGCAATCATCTTCGTGATAACACGAATCATTTATTTGCTGTGCTATTGGGTAGACCTGGCCTGGCAGCGCAGCCTGGTGTGGTTGGTGGGCTTAATCTGTTCGTTGTTGCTGATGATTAGTCCGACTTTTAGAACGATTCTGCTGTGACGCCAGTATCGCAGACCAAAGAAAACCCGCACTTGGCGGGTTTTCTTTTATCACGCTAAAAACTGTTTTAGTTTTTAGGTGCTGCTTCCGGAGCAGTTTCTTCTACTGCAGCTTTGTTCGATTCAGCCTGAGCTTTGGCAGCTTCGGCGTTTTCTTTTGCTGCGTCGTTCACTTTATCCTGAGCTTTGTTCATGTCTTGCTGAGCTTGCTCAGCATGTTGGTTGGCATCTTGAGCTTTGTCCTCGGATTTTTTATCGCAAGCAGCGAGACCGAGGGAAGCGGTCAACATCAAGGCAATAGCTAAAGTCTTACGCATGGGGTGTTTCTCCTTATGGAAAATATCTACTGGCCTTTCGAGCACAGCGCTCAGCGTTAAGTTCCTCAATTCATACAGATATATAAGAATATTCCGGCGGGAACTTTTACTCAAAGCGCCTGGTGCGATCTCAGGACACTAACAAGAGTTTTTATCAAATGGCCGAAAACCCCGTTTTTGAGCGTGCGACACGATTCCTGTCGGCGCTGCGACATTGTCAGGTCCTTGGGCTGCGGGTTCACAGCGCGAGTGGTGAAGGGCTTACCGTAATCTTGCCGTACAGCCCGCAAATCGTCGGCAATCCGCTAACCGGCGTCATCCATGGCGGGGCACTGACGTCGCTGATGGACACCGCCTGTGGCATGTCCACCCTCTGCGTGTTGCCCGAGTTCGAAGTGTGTCCGACCCTGGACCTGCGTATCGATTACATGCACGCCGCCGAACCGCACAAAGATGTCTATGGATTTGCCCAGTGCTACCGGGTCACCACCGATGTGATCTTCGCCCGCGGCTTTGCCTATCAGGACGACCCCGAACAACCCATCGCCCATGTCGTCGGCACCTTCATGCGCATGGGTAAAGCCATCAAGGGCACCAAAGGGTTTGGCGGTGTCATCGTCGGACGTGCGCCATGACTGACAACTTCAAGGAGCAACTGCAACAGGCCCATGAACAGGGGGACTACGCCTCGCTGCTGCACCGGGTTCCCTATGCGAAACTGATCGGCATCGAGTGTTCGCGGGTTGGGGATGAGTTGTTGTTTCGCTTGCCGGCTAACAAGGACAATATTGGCAACCCTCTGCTGCCGGCGATTCATGGCGGCGTGATTGCCGGGTTCATGGAATTGTCCGCGGCGCTGCACCTGCTGGTTTTCACCGGATCACCCGGCGTGCCGAAGATCATCGACTTCTCCCTCGACTACCTGCGCGCAGGGCAATTCCGTGACACCTGGGCCAGGTGCCAGGTATGTCGCCAGGGGCGGCGCGTTGCCAACGTAGCGATTACGGCCTGGCAAAGTACCGAATCCGAGCCGATTGCCACGGCCCGGGCTCATTTCAAAATCGAAGAGCCCTTGAAATCCTGATCTGAGCCCCCAACTTTGATGACAACCCGCCGCCGACCGTCAAGGTCGCGGCTTATGCCATCTGATTGGAGTTTGATGACCATGAGTGTGGAAACTCAAAAGGAAACCCTGGGCTTCCAGACCGAGGTGAAGCAACTGCTGCACCTCATGATCCATTCGCTGTATTCCAACAAGGAAATTTTCCTTCGCGAATTGATCTCGAACGCCTCTGACGCTGTCGATAAATTACGCTTTGAAGCCTTGGCCAAGCCTGACCTGCTGGAAGGTGGCGCCGAGCTGAAGATCCGTGTGAGCTTTGACAAGGACGCTAAAACCGTCACCCTCGAAGACAACGGCATCGGCATGAGCCGCGAAGACGCGATCACCCATCTGGGGACCATCGCCAAGTCCGGCACTGCCGACTTCATGAAACACCTGTCTGGCGATCAGAAAAAAGATTCGCACCTGATCGGTCAGTTCGGTGTGGGTTTCTACTCTGCATTCATCGTTGCCGACAAAGTCGACGTGTTCAGCCGCCGTGCCGGTGCTGCTGCCAGCGAAGGCGTGCACTGGTCGTCCAAGGGTGAAGGCGACTTTGAAGTCGCTACCGTTGAAAAAGCCGAGCGCGGCACCCGTATCGTCCTGCACCTGAAGTCGGGTGAAGACGAATTCGCCGACGGCTGGCGTCTGCGCAACATCATCAAGAAGTACTCCGATCACATCGCACTGCCGATCGAGTTGCCGAAAGAAGCGGCAGCCGTTGAAGGTGAAGAGCAACCGGCCGTTGAATGGGAAACCGTCAACCGCGCCAGTGCCCTGTGGACTCGCCCGCGTACTGAAGTCAAGGACGAGGAATACCAGGAGTTCTACAAGCACGTCGCTCACGATTTCGAGAACCCGCTGAGCTGGAGCCATAACAAGGTCGAAGGCAAGCTGGAATACACCTCGCTGCTCTATGTGCCGGCCCGTGCACCGTTCGACCTGTACCAGCGTGAAGCCCCCAAAGGCCTGAAGCTGTACGTGCAGCGTGTATTCGTGATGGATCAGGCCGAGTCGTTCCTGCCGCTGTACCTGCGCTTCATCAAAGGCGTGGTCGATTCCAACGACCTGTCGCTGAACGTGTCGCGGGAAATCCTGCAGAAAGACCCGATCATCGACTCCATGAAGTCGGCGCTGACCAAGCGTGTGCTCGACATGCTGGAAAAACTGGCGAAGAACGACCCTGAGCAGTACAAGAGCTTCTGGAAAAACTTCGGCCAGGTCATGAAAGAAGGCCCGGCGGAAGACTTCGCCAACAAAGAGAAAATCGCCGGCCTGCTGCGTTTCGCCTCCACTCAGGGCGAAGAAGGCGAGCAAGTGGTTTCCCTGGCCGAATACCTGGCGCGCGCCAAGGAAGGTCAGGACAAGATCTACTACCTGACCGGCGAAACCTACGCGCAGGTCAAAAACAGCCCGCACCTGGAAGTCTTCCGCAAGAAAGGCATCGAAGTGCTGCTGCTGACCGACCGCATCGATGAGTGGCTGATGAGCTACCTCAGCGACTTCGACGGCAAGAACTTTGTCGACGTGGCGCGCGGTGACCTGGACCTGGGCAACCTGGACTCGGAAGAGGACAAGAAAGCCGCGGAAGAAGTCGCCAAGTCCAAAGAAGGCCTGGTCGAGCGTCTGAAAACGGCATTGGGCGATTCGGTGGCCGAAGTGCGGGTTTCCCACCGCCTGACCGATTCCCCGGCGATTCTGGCCATCGGCGAGCAGGACCTGGGCATGCAGATGCGTCAGATCCTCGAAGCCAGCGGTCAGAAGGTTCCGGAGTCGAAGCCGATCTTCGAATTCAACCCGGCTCACCCGCTGATCGAGAAACTCGACAACGAGCAGAGCGACGAGCGCTTCGGCGACCTGTCGCACATCCTCTTCGATCAGGCGGCCCTGGCGGCCGGCGACAGCTTGAAGGACCCGGCCGCGTATGTGCGCCGCCTCAACAAGCTGCTGGTTGAACTGTCGGTTTAACGGCGTAGAACAAAAAAACCCGCTTCGGCGGGTTTTTTTTACTGGGGCTTTTGTAGTCCTGGGAGGAGGGTGTCAGTGCCGGCCCATTCGCGAGCAAGCCCGCTCCCACATTGGATCGGCGTCGACCGTAAAATTTGCGTACG
>NZ_MULM01000109.1:0-30560 GCF_002029345.1 Pseudomonas sp. VI4.1 | reverse complement strand
CCGGCGAAGGTCGTCAACGATAATGCGTGTTTAATGGCTAATCCACGGCGACCATGAAGACGCCTTCGCCGGCAAGCCGGCTCCTACAGGGGGCGGTATCGTGTGACGTCAGCGCAGTTCGGTCAGCGCCCGGATCAACAGATCAATGTCTGCAGCGGTGGTGGTGAGGCCCGGCGTGATGCGAATGCACGGACCGCTCGCGGCCCCGCTGCGCGCGATGGTGAACAGGTTGTAGTCCTTGAGCATCCGCTCGGCCATCGCCTGTTGATCGGCATGCCGGGTAAAGCGCAGGGACGTGATGCCGCAATACAGGCGCGGGTCATCCGGCGTCATGACGTCGATGCCCGACAGTTCGCGTACCGCGCGGACCCAGCGATTGCGCAGGTAATTGAGGCGTGCGCCCTTGGCGGCGGCACCGCCCATGGCCCGGTGCTCCTCGAACACCAGTGGCAGGGTCAGCAGCGCCGGGACGTTGGGCGTGCTATGGGGCGTGCGGGCGCGAATGTCGGTGGCCGGGAAATGCATTTCGCGCCCATGTCCGGGTCGATGTCGGCCAGGCGCTCGGGGCTGATGTAGATAAAACCGAGGGTCAGCGGCGCGCCGATCCATTTGTGCAGGTTGTAACCCGCGAAGGCGATGCCCAGGTCGTCGAGATCGAACTCGATCTGGCCCAGGGCATGGGCACCGTCGAGGATGACATCGACCGCGTACTCCCTGGCCGCTGCGGCAATCGCCTTCACTGGCATCACCAGGCCAGTGCGATGGGTGACGTGGGTCAGCGCCATCAGTTTGAGGCGCGGATAACGCACGAAGGCGTCGCGGTAGGCGGCCAGCACACTGTCGAAACTGGCAGGGTGGCCGTGTTCAATCTCGATCACCTCGACGCCGCGATGGCGTGCCAGCCAACGCATGGCGCCTTTGACCGTGTCGTATTCCAGATCGCAGATCAGTACCTGGTCGCCCGGCTTGAGGCGGTTGTAGTTGCGGATCAACGATTGCAAGCCGTCCGAAGCGTTGCGGGTGAGGGCGACGGAGTCGGCGGGTACGCCGACCAGCCCGGCCACTTGCGCACGGATTTCCAGGCTTTCGTGCTGATCGAAACGTTGGCGCACGTGCACCGAGTTGCTGCGGTTGATGAGTTCGATATTGCGCTGATACTCCTCGACCACCGTGCGCGACATGCGCCCGAAGTAACCGTTCTCCAGATTGACCGGGCCGTGTTCGACAGCGTAGCGGTCGGCAAACGTCAGCCAGAAGGCTTCATCACGGGCGCGGCGGGTGTTATCGGGCATGGGCTACTCAATCAGGGGCAGGTGAGCGGTTGGTTTCAGTGCCGGGGGGCAGGTTTGCCATGTTTGGCGCGAAGCGGTTCGAGCAGCTCCGACAGGCCGTTGTGATCGATTTCCTGCATCAGGGCCAGCAAACCACCCAGTTCACCGTGGGGGAAACCTTCCCGGGCGAACCAGTTCAGGTATTGGCCGGGCAGGTCGGCAATGATTCGACCCTTGTATTTGCCGAAGGGCATTTCTCGGGTTACCAGCAGTTCGAGCTTTTCAGGATTCATCTATCGGCCGTCAGGATTCAGTCAGTCTGGAAAATACAGGCATTCTGCATGCAGGCCAAATGACAGATCATGCAAAAAACGCGGACACAGATTTTACGATTAAACATAACTATCTGAAATATAAGAAATAACTAATCAATTCAAAGCTGGCATGCAGGGTGCAACAGCTATTGCATCTTTCATCAACCCGCGAGGAATTGAAAATGACCGATATGAATAAAGAAGCCATCTCTGTACTCAACGACCTGATTGAAACCAGCAAGGACGGTCAGGAAGGGTTCAAGACGTGCGCTGAAGACATCAAGAATCCGGAACTGAAATCGCTGTTCGTGCAGCGTTCCGCCGACTGTGCTACCGCGGCTTCCGAACTGCAAGCCGCCGTGCGTTCGATGGGCGGTGATCCGGAAACCTCCACCAGTGTCAGCGGTGACCTGCACCGTCGCTGGGTCGACGTGAAGTCCATGTTCACCGGCAAGGATGAAGAAGCCGTGCTGAACGAAGCCGAGCGCGGTGAAGACCATGCGCTGAAGGCTTACAAAGAAGCCCTGGAAAAAATCAACAAGCACAACCTGGTGGGTATTCGTGACCTGGTTGAACGTCAGTACCATGGCGTGCAACGCAATCACGATCAGGTGAAAGCCCTGCGCAACCAGGCTCGCGCGCGCTCGTAAGCGCCCATAGCCTGTCAAAAGCGCCAGCCAGTCTGGCGTTTTTTTGTGTCTGGTATTTAGCGCTGGACGGGGTATAGATAGCTAGCTAATAATTTGTTTTTCAAGTTACCCCACCGATCACGTCTATCGTTAAATCGTTCCTTCCAAGAGTGTTTTTAGTGCCTATCACTTTGCAGGCTTTGTTTGCGCCTGACCGCCGCGCCCTACAATTCGCGATCAAGACCTTGCTCGGTGGCGGCCTGGCCCTGTGGCTGGCATTGCGCTGGGGACTGGAGCAACCGGCCTGGGCGCTGATGACCGCCTTCATCGTCGCCCAACCCTTGTCCGGGATGGTGGTGCAGAAGGGGCTGGCGCGTCTGCTGGGCACCCTGGTCGGGACGATCATGTCGGTGGTGTTCATGGGGTTGTTTGCCCAGACGCCCTGGCTGTTTCTTTTGGCCTTGGCGTTGTGGCTCGGTCTGTGTACGGCCAGTTCGACGATGTTGCGCAGTGCCTGGTCCTATTCATTTGTACTGGCCGGTTATACGGTGGCGATCATCGCCTTGCCGGCCATTGCCCATCCGCTGACGGTGTTTGACCAAGCCGTGGCTCGCTGTACGGAAATCTGCCTGGGCATTCTGTGCGCCACCGCCACCAGTGCGCTGCTGTGGCCGATGCGGGTGGAACAGCAGCTGACGGATCAGGCGCGGGCGGCGTGGCAGAGCGGGATGAATGCCGCTCGAGCCACCCTGGCCGGCGACGGCCAGGCGCGCAAAGGCCTGCTGGAGATCCTCGGCAGGATCGTAGCGGTGGATGCCCAGCGCGAACATGCCTGGTTTGAAGGCAGTCTTGGCCGTCAGCGCGCGCGCTCGATCAGTGGCTTGAGCCAGAAGCTGTTGATGTTGCTGCGCATCGCCCGTTCGGTGCGCCGGCAGTGGAAGCAGCTGGAACCGCAAGAGGCCGGGCAACTGATGCCGTGGATGAGCGAAGTCCAGGCGGCGCTCGCCCATGCGGATAATGCCACGCTGCAAGCCTTGCGCCCGAGGTTGCTCGATGCCACCCATGACCCGCTGATCAGTTCTGCGCAAAGTTTCTGCCTGGCTCGTTTTGCCTTGCTGCTCGATACCGCGCTGGCGGCGAGCGCGGCGCTGAAGGCGGTGGAGGAGGGCAAGGAAACGGTCGATCCGCCGCGAACCCTGGCCCCGCATCGTGACCTGTCATTGGCGCTGGTATTCGGCGCCCGCAGCGCCTTGGCGTTTCTGGTGGTGTCATGCTTCTGGCTGGCGACCGCCTGGCCCGCCGCCTCGGGTGCGTTGCTGCTGACCTGTGTGGTGTGCAGCCTGTTTGCCAGCCGCGAAAACGGCGCGCAGATCGGCATGAGTTTCATGCGCGGGATTTTCCTGGCCATTCCGGCGGCGTTTTGCGTCGGGCAGATTCTGCTGCCGCAATGGAGCAGCTTTGCCATGCTCTGTCTCGGAATGGGCGTGCCGTTATTCTTCGGTGCGCTGGGCATGGCCAAACCGCAGATTGGTGCCACGGCGACCTCGTTCTGCCTGCACTTCATTGTGCTTATCTCGCCGCTCAACGCGATGAAGTTCGATGTCGCGACGTTCTTCAACAGTGCCCAGGCCATGGTGATCGGTGTCGGCGCGGCGGTGCTGGCTTTCCGGCTATTGATCCTGCGCAATCCGACGTGGCATGGCCGCCGTCTGCTGGTGGCGACGCTTCACGATCTGGTCCGCCTGACCCGGCGCAATCTGCGCGGGGCCGAAAGCTGGTTCGGTGGACGCATGGCCGATCGTTTGTTGCAACTGGCGCGACACTATCCCGAATTGCCGGAACCGGCGCGCAGCCGCTGGGATGACGGGCTGCTGGGGCTGGACATCGGCGACGAACTGCTGCATTTGCGCTTGAGCCTGGCGGTGGCGCAGGCACCGGTCAGTGCGGCGCAACGGCGCTACCTCGATCAATTGGAAAAAGTCCTCGAGCAAGGCCCGGCTGGCAGTCGCGCCGATGTGCTGGAACAACCCAGCGCAGAATTCTTGAACACCTTGTACGCGTTGCCCCCCAGCGATGCGGTGAAATTGGCCCAGGGCGCAGTGCTGCAGTTGCAGAACAGCTGGCGTGCCTGGTGCCGTCAACAGGAGGAAAGTAATGGGCTTGCGTGAGTGGTCGATGGGGGGTGTGCTACTCAGCCCGTTTCTGATTTATGTGCTGCTGGCGCTGCTGGTGACCGGCGGCTTGCGCCTGTTGTTGCGCCTGACGCCGGTCGGCCGCTGGATCTGGCACGAAGCATTATTCGATTGCGCCTTGTACGTCTGTGTATTGACCCTGATCACCGTCGTCCTCGGACCTTTATAAGGAGTTGAACATGCGTACATCCGTACGTGTAGCCGTCACCCTGTGCCTGGTGGTGGTGGCGATCTTTGCCGGTTTCCATTTGTGGCAGTACTACATGTTGACGCCCTGGACCCGCGACGCGCGGATCCGCGCCGACGTGGTGGTCATCGCCCCCGACGTGTCGGGCTGGGTGCGTGAACTCAAGGTGTTCGACAATCAGCAGGTCAAGGCCGGCGATCTGTTGCTGAGCATCGACCGCGACCGCTTCGAAGCCGCGCTGGAAAAAGCGCAAGCGGTGGTCCAGACCCGTCAGCAACAACTCAATCTGCGAGAGCGCGAAGCCAGTCGCCGCGCCAGCCTCGGGCCGCAAGCGATCAGTGCCGAGCTGCGGGAGAATGCGCAAATCAACGCCGGCATCGCCCGTGGCGAACTGCGCGAAGCCCAGGCCGAAGCCAAGGTCGCGCAGCTCAACCTGGACCGCAGCCAGGTCCATGCGCCGCGCAGCGGCCATATCACCAACCTGCGCCTGGCCCAGGGCAACTATGTGAACGCCGGACAACCGGTGATGGCGCTGATCGACGACTCGACGTTTTATGTGCAGGCGTATTTCGAGGAAACCAAACTGCCGCGGATTCGTGTCGGCGACCCGGTGAAGGTCTGGTTGATGAGCGCCGGGGAGGCGCTGGAGGGGCACGTGGAAAGCATCAGTCGCGGGATTACCGACCGCAACACCACGCCGGATGGGCAGTTGCTGGCGGAGGTGGAGCCGACGTTCAACTGGGTCAGGCTGGCCCAGCGGATTCCGGTGCGGATCAAGCTGGACAAGGTGCCGCAGGGGATCAATATGAGTTCGGGGATGACCGCGAGTGTGCAGGTGCAGGAAGGGCCGTAAGATCAAAAGATCGCAGCCTGCGGCAGCTCCTGCGGGGTTTTGTGTACACCCGTAGCAGCCAGGCTGCCGGCGAAGGCGATCTCAAGGACGCCTTCGCCGGCAAGCCTGGCTCCTACAGACCGGCGATCTTAGCCGATGCTGATTGCCGGCAGGGTCGGCAACGTCACGGTCTGCTGCTTGCGTGGCGCCAGGATCTCCGCCTCGCCGTCCACCACCAGCTCATCGCGCTGGTTGAACACGCGAGTGGCAATCCGCACTCGAAACTTCGGCAGTTTCTCGAGAATCTCCAGGCGTACGGTCAGGGTATCGCCAATCTTCACCGGCTTCTGAAAGCTCATCTGCTGGCCGATATAAATAGTCCCCGGCCCAGGCAGCTCGCAGGCCACGGCCGCGCTGATCAGCGCGCCGCTGAACATGCCGTGGGCGATGCGCTCCTTGAACATGGTGCCGGCGGCGTATTCAGCGTCCAGGTGTACCGGGTTGTGATCGCCGGACATCGCGGCGAATAACTGAATGTCGCGCTCTTCGACCGTCTTGCTGTAGCTGGCGGTCTGGCCGACTTCAAGGGCTTCGTAAGGGGTGTTGGTAACCTGGGTCATCTGCTTCAATTCCTGTGACAAATTAAAAAATCCACAAAAAACTATTCGGATCTGGGTGGCCGTCGATGGCTCAGCGCCTGGGCGATCCAGTTCAGTACATCGGCAATCACTTCATCACGGTTGCTCTCGTTGAACAGTTCATGCCGTGCCTGCGGGTAAATGTTCAGTTGCAGGTTCTGGCTACCGGCGGCGCGCAACGCGTGAGCCAGATCCTTGAGACGCTTGCCTTCACTCACCGGATCACATTCGCCGCCCATCACCAGCAGTGGCAGGCCCGGATCGATCTGGGCGAGATTGGACGCTTTGCTGATTTGCTGCAAGCCGCCAAGCAGATCGATCCAGAACTGGTTGGTGCAGCGAAAGCCGCAAAGCGGGTCGCTGGCGTACTTGTCGACCTCGGCCGGATCGCGACTGAGCCAGTCGAACGGTGTGCGCACCGGTTTGAATTTGTTGTTGAACGAGCCGAATGACAACCATTCGATCAAGGCGCTGCGGCCCTTGGGGCCCTGGCGCAACCGTTCGAGTCGGGCGATCTGGCGGGCCGCTCGATAAAGCGCCACCGGCTGGAAGTTCGAACCGCTGAGGATGGCGCCGTGCAGGCTGGCACTGTGGTGCAGCAGATACGCCTGGGCGATGTAGCTGCCCATGCTGTGACCCAACAAGATGATCGGCACGCCGGGATGGTGTTGACCGATGTGCTGGTTGAGGCTGGCCAGGTCGCCAACCACCTTGCACCAGCCATCGTCGTCGGCGAAATGCCCCAGGGTCCCGTTTTCGGCAGTTTTGCCATGTCCACGCAGGTCCGGTGCATACACGCCGTAGCCCTGCTCACAGCATTTTTCCGCCAGGCGGGCGTAGCGGGCACTGTGTTCCGCCATGCCGTGGGCCAGCAGGATCACTGCGTTCAAAGGCGCAGCGGGCAGCCACTGATTGACGAAGAGGCGGCTGCGGTCACTCGCGGTCAGCCAGAATGTGTCGTGGATCATGGCGATTCCTTTGCGCTGCAGGTGGCATGGGCGTCGCTGCATTGTATAGCGCATCCGTAGCGTGCCGTCTGAACAGCCCACACCACGGGAGGAAGATTCATACAGTCAATGACGGCTATTGGCATATTTGCCTGATTCGTCATAGCTGCTAGTGTCCGTGAAGCTTCGCTTTTCGCTTTTTGTTTTTCGCTGCTGTTTACAGGAAGGACACAAAAGCGCTCCCGGATAGGCTCAGGTAAAGAGGGCAAGAACAATGCAACCTGATTTCTGGAATGACAAACGCCCGGCCGGCGTGCCCCTGGACATCGACCTGGGGGTCTATAAGTCGGTGATCGAGGTGTTCGAGCGTTCCTGCAAGAAATTTGCTGACCGCCCGGCCTTCAGCAATATGGGGATCACCCTGACCTACGCCGAACTGGAACGCTACAGCGCAGCGTTCGCCGGTTACCTGCAAGCCCACACCGACCTGGTGCCTGGGGACCGCATCGCGGTGCAGATGCCCAACGTCCTGCATTACCCGATTGCCGTGTTCGGCGCCTTGCGCGCCGGGCTCATCGTGGTCAACACCAACCCGCTGTACACCGCGCGGGAGATGCGTCATCAATTCAAGGACTCCGGCGCCCGGGCGCTGGTGTACCTGAACATGTTCGGGCAGAAGGTCCAGGAAGTGCTGGCCGACACCGACATCCAGTACCTGATCGAAGCGAAGATGGGCGACCTGATGCCCGCCGCCAAGGGCTGGCTGGTCAATACCCTGGTGAGCAAGGTGAAGAAAATGGTCCCAGCCTATTCCTTGCCCCAGGCCGTTTCCTTCAAGAGCGCGCTGCGCCTGGGCCGGGGCCTGGGCATCAAGCCGCTGAATGCCGGTCTGGACGACATCGCCGTGCTGCAATACACCGGCGGCACCACCGGCCTGGCCAAGGGCGCGATGCTGACCCATGGCAACCTGGTCGCCAACATGCAGCAGGCGCGTGCCTGCCTGGGGCAGTTCGGCACCGATGGTCAACCCCTGCTGCGCGAAGGGCAGGAGGTGATGATCGCGCCATTGCCGCTGTACCATATCTATGCCTTTACGGCGAACTGCATGTGCATGATGGTGACCGGCAACCATAACGTGCTGATCACCAATCCGCGGGACATCGGCGGCTTCATCAAGGAGTTGAAGAACTGGCGGTTTTCGGCGCTGCTGGGGCTCAACACGCTGTTTGTCGCGCTGATGGACCATCCCGACTTCAAGACCCTGGATTTCTCCGGCCTCAAACTCACCAACTCCGGCGGTACCGCGCTGGTCAAGGCCACCGCCGAGCGCTGGGAGCAGTTGACCGGTTGCCGCATCACCGAAGGTTACGGCCTGACCGAAACCTCGCCGGTGGCCTGCACCAATCCGTACGGCACCCAGTCGCGCATCGGCACGGTCGGCCTGCCGGTGCCGGGTACCACGCTGAAGGTGATCAACGATGAAGGCGTCGAGCAGGCCTTGGGCGAGCGCGGCGAACTGTGTATCAAGGGCCCGCAGATCATGAAGGGTTATTGGCAGAAGCCCGAAGCCACCGCCGAAGTGCTGGATGCCGAAGGCTGGTTCAAGTCGGGTGACATCGCGGTGATCGACCCGGATGGTTTCGTGCGCATCGTCGACCGCAAGAAAGACATGATCATCGTCTCGGGTTTCAACGTGTACCCCAACGAGATCGAGGACGTGATGATGGCCCACCCGAAAGTTGCCAACTGCGCGGTGATCGGCGTGCCGGACGAGCGGTCGGGGGAGGCGGTGAAGCTGTTCGTGGTCGCCCGGGAATCAGGTGTCAGCCTTGAAGAACTCAAGGCCTACTGCAAGGAAAACTTCACGGCGTACAAAGTGCCCAAGCACATTGTGTTGCGTGAGTCGTTGCCGATGACGCCGGTGGGCAAGATCCTGCGGCGGGAGTTGCGGGATATCGCCTGATCATTGAATGGCCGCGCATTGCGCGGGTCGCTGCAGGAGCGAGCTTGCTCGCGAAGGTCGTGAACGATATCGCGTAAACCAGATGCCCAGCGGTGGTCTCGAGTTTTTCGCGAGCAAGCTCGCTCCTACAGTCTTTGCCTGAAGCCAATATTTACAGGGCTTTCAGCGACTTATAGGTTTTTTGCTCTAAAATGACTGCTTGATGCTCTTGAGTCATTAATGTGACCGTAGAGCCCGCTTTTGGCTCTAGTCGACCCTCGGCAAAGCTGCTACTCTCGGCCCGCTTTGTGACCTCTCGGCCTAAGAAAAAAGCCAGACTCACCAACAAAATAGACACCAAAAACATACACCAATAATAATCGCATCAAATGCGGTGATGAATTCGCGTTGCTGAGGAGTGGGCTTCCATGATCGAAGACTTTTGGAAGGATAAGTACCCTGCCGGGATTGCTGTCGAAATCAATCCAGACGAGTATCCGAATATTCAGGCGGTATTGAAGCGGTCCTGCCAACGCTTTGCCGACAAACCGGCGTTCAGCAACCTGGGCAAGACAATCACCTACGGTGAACTGTACGAACTGTCGGGTGCCTTTGCCGCTTACCTGCAACAGCATACCGACTTGCAGCCTGGCGATCGAATCGCCGTGCAATTGCCCAACCTCCTGCAGTACCCGGTCGCTGTCTTCGGCGCCATCCGCGCCGGGCTGATCGTGGTCAATACCAACCCGCTGTACACCGCGCGGGAGATGGAACACCAATTCAACGACTCCGGTGCCAAGGCCCTGGTCTGCCTGGCCAACATGGCGCACCTGGCCCAGGCCGTCGTGCCGAAAACCGGCGTCAGGCACGTGATCGTCACCGAAGTGGCCGACCTGCTGCCGCCGCTCAAGCGCCTGCTGGTCAACAGCGTCATCAAGTACGTGAAGAAGATGGTCCCGGCGTATCACTTGCCCAAGGCCATCAAGTTCAACGACGTGCTGAGCAAGGGCCACGGCCAGCCAGTGGCTGAAGCCAACCCGGCGAGCAGCGACGTTGCGGTGCTGCAATACACCGGCGGCACCACCGGCATCGCCAAGGGTGCGATGCTGACCCATCGCAACCTGGTGGCGAACATGCTGCAGTGCAAGGCGCTGATGGGGTCCAACCTCAACGAAGGCTGCGAGATCCTGATCACGCCGCTGCCGCTGTACCACATCTATGCCTTCACCTTTCATTGCATGGCGATGATGCTGATCGGCAACCACAACATCCTGATCAGCAACCCGCGCGACCTGACGGCGATGGTCAAGGAACTGTCGAAGTGGAAATTCAGCGGCTTCGTCGGCCTGAACACTCTGTTCGTCGCCCTGTGCAACAACGAAGGCTTCCGCAAGCTCGATTTCTCGGCGCTGAAAATCACCCTGTCGGGCGGCATGGCCCTGCAGCTGGCGGCGGCCGAGCGCTGGAAAGCGGTCACCGGTTGTGCCATCTGCGAAGGGTACGGCATGACCGAAACCAGCCCGGTGGCCACGGTCAATCCGATCCAGAACATCCAGATCGGCACCATCGGCATTCCGGTGCCGTCGACCTTGTGCAAAATCATCGATGACGCTGGCGTTGAACGGCCGTTGGGCGAAATCGGCGAACTGTGCGTGAAGGGTCCGCAGGTCATGAAAGGCTACTGGCAGCGTCAGGAAGCCACCGATGAAATCCTCGACAGCGAAGGCTGGTTGAAGACCGGGGACATCGCGGTGATCCAGCCTGATGGCTACATGCGTATCGTCGATCGCAAGAAAGACATGATCCTGGTGTCCGGTTTCAACGTGTACCCGAACGAGCTCGAAGACGTGCTGGCGACCTTGCCGGGTGTGCTGCAATGCGCGGCCATCGGCGTGCCGGACGAGAAGTCGGGCGAGGCGATCAAGATTTTCATCGTCGCCAAGCCGGGCGTGACCCTGACCAAGGAACAGGTGATGGAGCACATGCGCGCCAATGTCACTGGCTACAAGGTTCCACGGTCTGTCGAGTTCCGCGATGCGCTGCCGACCACCAACGTCGGCAAGATCCTGCGTCGCGAGTTGCGCGACGAAGAGCTGAAGAAGCTGGCTGCGAAGAAGGTCAGCGCGTAAAAACAAAAAGCCCCGCAAATGCGGGGTTTTTTTTATCTGGCCGGAAAACTTCAGCGCCTGTCAGGCCGCCTTCGCGAGCAAGCCCGCTCCCACATGTTTGACCGGGTTCCTTCAGTAGGAATGCGGTCACCTGTGGGAGCGGGCTTGCTCGCGAAGCTTTTGTTTTTGCTCTTAGAGGCGGAACTGCGCGAAATTGACGTTGGTGCCCGCCGGGCGCATGTCCTGCAAGTACGAATCCTTGTCTGCACTCAGTTCCAGGCTCAACGCAGCCTTGCGCTTGCCCTGGTTGCGCACCACCAGGCCTTCGAGCTTCTCGCGCAGGAACACCGTCGGCACTTTCAAATGCAACAGTTCGTCGGTATCCGGGGTGTGCATCAGCAGGTGAATCCATTCGTACTGACCGACGGCCAGGCGCGCGACCGGGATATCGAACCACCAGATGTTGCGATTGCGGTTCAATTCAGTGAAGTGGCAGTTGTTGACGCCAAGCACAGCACCGCCGAGTTCCTGGTTTCTGCGGGCAATGGCCTGCTTTTTATCGAGTTTCATAACATTCCTACGGGATTGGATCTTCAGCGCCAAGGCCTGAATACGTTGCGCATTCTCGGGGGTTGATCGGCAAACATAAAGCCCAACCTGCACTGAACGATGAAATGTCGCGGTAAAAATAAATGAAACTCCGCGTAAACGCCTCCGGTCAATCTTTGTGTAACTACTTTCCCGTTCGATTGTTCACAGGAGAAACACCATGGGCAGCACTGGCGATAAAGTAAAAGGCATGGCCAACGAAGCCGCCGGCAACGTCAAGCAAGGCGTCGGCAAGGCCACCGGTAACGACAAAATGCGCGCCGAAGGCGTGGTGCAGGAAAAGAAAGGCGAAGCTCAGCAAGCGGTGGGCAAAGCCAAGGACGCGCTCAAGAAAGGTATCGACAAGGCTTGAATGGGCCTTTGACGATGATCAGGAACGGCCATCTACGGATGGCCGTTTTTGTGTCAGCCTGAACTTGCGCCGGAAAATTGTTTCAAAGTCGCCAATTAGGCTACTTTGATCTAGAAAAACGGCCCCTGAGGCGCCACGACTTCACCCATTGAGCGGCGAATGGAGACGCTTATGATTTTCCCGGACATGAAAGGTCTGCCCATCCACCGCGTGATGGTGCGCACCGTCACCGAGTTCGTCGACGACGAGATGTCGACCTATGCCTCGGCGCTGGCCTATCAAATGCTGTTCTCGCTGTTCCCCTTCATTCTGTTCCTGATCGCCCTGATCGGTTTCCTGCACCTGCCGGACTTCTTCTCCTGGCTGCGCCTGCAATCGGAGCTGGTCCTGCCGCCCCAGGCATTGGAACAGGTGAATCCGGTGATCGACCAACTCCAGCAATCCAAGGGTGGTTTGCTGTCGGTGGGTATCGTGATTGCCCTGTGGACGGCGTCTGCCGGTGTACGGCTGATGATGAGCGCGATGAACGCCGCCTACGACGTGGTCGAAGGCCGTCCGGCGTGGAAACGTTTCCCGCTGTCGATCATCTACACCATCGGCATCGCCGGCATGCTGTTGATCGCCGCCGCGCTGATGGTGCTCGGGCCGCAGGTGATGGGCTGGATCGCGTCGCAAGTCGGCCTTGAAGACTTCATCGTCATTCTCTGGACCATCGCCCGCTGGCCGGTGGTGGTGGTCCTGCTGATGGTGGCGGTGGCGCTGATTTATTACGTCATGCCCGACGTCAAGCAGGAGTTTCGCTTTATCACGCCGGGATCGGTGCTGGCAGTGGTGGTGTGGATCCTCGCCTCCTTGGGCTTCGGGCTGTACGTCAAGGAGTTCGCCAACTACAACGCCATGTATGGCAGTATCGGTGCGATCATCGTGCTATTGCTGTACTTCTATATTTCCGCCGCGGTGCTGTTGCTGGGCGCCGAGATGAATGCAGTGATCGAGCACATGTCGACCGAGGGCAAGAATGATGGCGAAAAAGTCCCCGGCGAACTCGACCACGAACCCAAACACCACGTTTCGGGACTGGGTCGGGACCACTCGATCAAGCCCACCACTGACGAAGTCACCAAATGATCCGTGAAATCCTGAAAATGGGCGATGAACGCCTGCTGCGCATTGCCCCGCCGGTCCCGGCTGAAATGTTCGACAGCCCCGAGCTGTGGCAACTGATCGACGACATGTTCCAAACCATGGAAAGCGTCGGCGGTGTTGGCCTGGCCGCGCCGCAGATCGGCGTCGACCTGCAACTGGTGATCTTCGGTTTCGAGCACAGCGAGCGCTACCCGGACGCCGAAGCGGTACCGCAGACCATTCTGATCAATCCGCTGATCACGCCGTTGAGCCCATTCCTCGAAGAGGGATTCGAAGGCTGCCTGTCGGTACCCGGCATGCGCGGCGCGGTGGATCGTTACCGGCAGATTCGCTACGAAGGAGTCGATCCCAAGGGGCAGCCGATCTTGCGCATCGCCGAGGGCTTCCATGCGCGAGTGGTGCAGCATGAATGCGATCACCTGATCGGTCGGTTGTATCCGTCGCGCATTACCGATTTCAGCAAGTTCGGGTTTACCGAAGTGATGTTTCCGGAGCTGGATCCGGCTGCGGACGATTAAACCGAGACCACCACAAAACCACACAGGGGGATCTTCATCAGCCATTAACTTTTATTCGCCTCCAGACCCATGGCAATCATCGGTTTGCTGCGCGCGTAACGGCTCAACCGTTCGACCAGGGCGTAAGGCATTGGCGGATCGAAGACAAAGCCACGCCGCTCGTAAAAGCCACGCAAGTCCGGATGGCAGAACAACCAGACCGGGCTGTCGAGTCCTTTGACCGCTTCGGCAATCAACGCAGCGGCAATGCCCTGCTCCCGGCAGGCCGGATCAATGAACAACCCCGTCAACCAATGCCCGCCCGAGACCGGCCGCAAACACAGCGCACCCACGATATCGTCGCGCCTGGCGACCCACAGTCGAGCATCGCGGACCGCTTTCATCGACGATTGATGGGCGCGATAGAACTTGTTCATCAACGGCCATAATGGCTCGTCGAGCAAGGTGTACTGGATGCTAGGCATGATCTTCGACTGTCGGTGCGCAAAGCGGGCGATTATAAAAGAACGCGGGCGCGAGGATAGGTGTATACCTGATCTCACATCCCGTATGAGTGGAGTACGTATCATGGCCAAAGGCATGGATTCAAAAAAAGCGGCAAAGAAGAAACCGGCGAAAACCGCCGATGAAAAGCGCGCGGACAAGAAGGCCAAGAAGGTGGATGTGTTCGGGCACTGATATGCAGGCTACACAGCTAACGCGATAGTCCTGGCCCCCCGTCGCCCCTGTAGGAGCCAGCTTGCTGGCGAATGCGTATCCATGGGCGATGCAATGGTCGAGGTCGCCTTCGCTGGCAAGTCGGATTGCCGCACCGCAGCTCCAACAGGGCGATGATCTAACCGAAAATAAGCTGCAAGATTTTCCTGCGCCATTGCACCGAAGGGCAAGCCTGACTGCGCCGATGGTCGAACCTGTCATTTCTGTCAGTAGACAGACCATGGCAAAAACTGAACTCTGTTCGTGCTCGCGCTGGGTCTTCTCAGCGCTTTCAGGAACGGAGTTTTTTTTCATGAAAGCCATAGGGTTCGTTGACTGCATTGCGTTATGCCTCGGCCTGGGTGCGCTGTTCTATTTTTATGCCAATCAGGCGTCGGGCAAGCAGAGCGGGTACGCATTGTTCATTCCCGCGATGACTGCCGAACAAACAGCGGCTATTCAGCTGCAGATCGATCAACAACTCAGTCGAAAACCCGCCGGACGCCAGGTCAGTGCCACTCAAGTGGTTTATGACAACGGTGCCGTCGTGATGACATTCCCGGTGCCCGGTGACGCCAATCCGACTGACCCCATCTGTGACTATGGCTATTTTTGTGTCTGGGAGGGCTGGGATTACACGGGCAGGAAATTGTCGCTGGCCAGCACACCGGTCAGCCGTCCCGTTAACCTGGCGGACTTCGACATGAGCCGCCAGGTGTCATCCTGGCAGCATAATAATAAAGCTCACTCCATGAAGGTGTTCGGGGTAGAAGGGCCTGGCGCGAAGGGCAACATGGTCATGAGCAATATCAAGGAAATCGTTCTCGGGAGGGGCTGCTGTCCGTTCAGCATTCCCGAACAGGCCAACACCAAAGGCACCTGGACCGAACTCTATGCCCAGAGCAGGCTGGTCGAGCACAACGACAGGATGGTCAGCGTCGCTTTTTCGCCCTTGTTTATTTTGGTTGCCCAGTAGCTGGCCTTTTGATGTCCGCACCGATCAATGAAACCGACTGACTACCATGGATAGGGTTTAAAGACGACGCTTACCATTGAATTGTCGTATTTCAATGACGATTGAAAATTAAACTCCGGAGGTGGTGCATGCGGGGTTGAGTGCTCGATAGAAAATGGGCAGCACCCGCCTCCAATATGGTCATCCATGGTGTTGGCCATGACCATTTGACCTCCGCCATTTGCTTGCGATGCTCCACCGATGGCTACGTAGAAAAAATTGTTATTATGTTTCCAGGATGAAATTTTGTTGCTCATGTCGTATTGCGCGAGGTTCACGGTGAGTGCACTTTGAGGCGGCTGGCTTCTAAGTGACAATTTTTTTCCCACGTAATTATTATGCTCCCAGAAACACACATAACCAAAGTCGCAGGTCGTGTTTGGGGTGCTTGGTACAGAAAATGTGATCACGGCGTCGCCTTTGTCATAGGCAACCTGAGTTGGGCTGATTTGCTGGCCGCCAGTTTTGAGAAGTAACTGTTTGTCGATTTTCTTCCGAATGTCGATTTTCTGCTGCTTGTTCATCGATGGAGTAAATAAAGTGTACTTGCCTGATGCTTTGGACTCTTGCGCTAAACCGATCAGGGGCATGACCATGCTGGTGATGGCCATGACGCTCGATGCAATTTTACAAACCATTGATACTCTTTTCATATACTGCTCCGGCCTTTTTTGAATTGAAATGCGATAAATAAATGGCATGCGATGCCTCTTCATCGTTCTGGAACGATTGTCTGAAATGACATGAAACACACACCACGCGCTTATTGAAAAACATGAAGCTGAGCAAAGAATCGCCCAAGGCTCGGAAGATATCTACTGGCAGAAGTAACAGTTGGCATTTGAGTCAGTCGTTATTGACGCGCATGAGGCTTGAGTACTTATGAAAAGGGTCACGGGCAATTAAGAAAGGATGTTGTAAAGCGCGTTTACGAAACGGGGCCAAGGGGGCATTGGCGAACTGGGAAATCAGTTATGTTTTAACTGGCAGGCGGTCGCTGCCGGTTTGCGGGAAACCTTTTGCCGCTGGGCGGGAGCGGTCGACCCCAGGCATGGCATCAAGGCAGGCCATTGCAGCCATGCTTCAAGAATCCCGGGCGTTGGGCCAGGCGCTGAAAATACTCGTCGATGGCGGGGTAGTCAGGCCGATCCATGGGCGTCATCAGCCAGCGATTGACCGACAGCCCGATGACAATATCGGCCAGGGTGAACCGTGGCCCGGCGACATACGCCTTGGTGGCCGCGAGCTGATGCTCGAGGATGCCCATCTTCTGATTCCAGCCGCGCACACCGGCGGCAATGTGATGCGGGTCCTGGAACTCCGGATCCTTGCGCACCAATGCCGTGAAGGCATAGCTCCAGGCCGCGTTGAGTTCGGTGGCTTGCCAATCCATCCACTGCTCCACCCGGGCACGTGCCGCCGGTTCGTGCGGCAGCAGATCGGTGTTCTGGTGTTTGCTGGCCAGATAACGGCAGATGGTGTTGGACTCCCACAGCACGCCGGCCTCATCGATGATCACGGGCACCAGTGCATTGGGATTGAGCCGGAGAAACTCCGGCGTGTGCGTCGAGGCATACCCGCCGCCCCAATCCTCGCGTTCGTAGGCAACGCCCAGTTCCTCACAGGTCCACAGGACTTTTCTGACGTTGATTGATGAAGCTTTACCCAGGATTTTCAGTGAATGTTCCATCGGGCTACTCCGTTAGCGGCTCAAGGCTTCGGGGATTTAATAGTGTGCCTGCCGACGGGAGACATCAAGTCAGAAACTGTCAGGTACTCTCGCGTACTTTCAACTCAAACCCCATGTCCTGCACCGGTTTGGCCACCGCGTTGCCAGCCAGCAAGGTCAACATCAATTCCGCCGAACGCCGACCAATGGCTTCGCGCGGCGTGCTGATGCTGCTCAGCCGCGGAACCATGTGGGCCGAGGCTGGCAGATCGTTGAAGCCGAGGATCGCGACCTGCTGGGGAATCTTGATCCCGCAGCGCATGGCTTCGAGCAGGGCGCCCTGGGCCAGGTCGTCGTTGCCGAAGAAGATCGCATCGACATCAGGATGGCTGGCCATCAGTTGCAGGAATAGTTCACCGCCCAAACCGACGGAGGAGGCGCGCGGGGTCAGGACTTCCAGGTCCGGGTCATACAAACCGGCCTTTTGCAGCGCTTTGCGAAAACCTTCGCCACGCAGCAACGTGCGTTGATCCAGCTGCGCGCCGATGTAGGCCAGGCGCTTGCGGCCGCGGGAGAGCAAATGTTCCGCCGCCGTTTCACCGGCGGCAAGTTGCGAAAAACCGACGCAGTTGAGCCCGGCCGCACTGTCCAGCTCCATCATGTAGACGCATGGAATGTTGCTCGCCTCGATCATCCGGCGCGAACTTTCGGTGCGGTCGAAACCGGTCAGCAGCAAGCCGCGAGGTTGATAGGCCATGTAGTTGCGCAGCAGGTTTTCTTCTTCATCGCGCGAGTAGTGGAAGTTGCCGATCAGCACTTCGAAGCCCTTGGGGCGCAAAACCTGATGAATGGCTTCCAATGTGTCGATGAACAGCAAATTGGACAGCGACGGCACCAAAACCACCACGGAATGGCTCTGGGCCGAGGCTAATGCGCGGGCAGCGGGGTTGACCACGTAGTTGAGTTCGAGGGCGGCTTTCTGGACTTTTTCCACCAGTTCGGTGGCGACCGTACTGACGCCGCGCAAGGCGCGGGACGCGGTGATCGGGCTGACACCGGCCAGGCGCGCCACTTCATTCAGGGTAGGGCGGCCAGTGGTGCGAGTATTCTTATCGTTTTTAGGAGAGGTCATCGGGCGGCTTGCCAAACAAAATTCAAGGCACTAAGGTAGCGCTGTCTCGATGCAGCTGCAAATGCTTGAGCGGGGTCTGCCTGATTCCCGCTTTTTGGTATTGGGAACGAACACGCTGCAACCCACAAAAATGACAAGAAGGCGTCGGCAACTTCTGCTTTTGCTCCAGTGTCATAACCAGCAAAGGTAGCGCTGTCTGCGCGCTGAGGTGTTACATGAATCATTCCATCACCGCCCTGGTCATCATGGGCGTTGCCGGTTGCGGCAAGACGTGCGTCAGCGAGGCCTTGTGCCAACTCAGCGGCGCGACCGCCATTGAAGGCGACTCCTTTCACCCTGCCGCCAATATCGAAAAGATGAGCGCAGGTATCCCCCTGAACGACGAAGACCGTGCCGGCTGGCTCGACAGCCTGTGCGATGAGCTGCGCCGCATCGACGCCACGGGTCAACGCCCGGTGCTGACCTGTTCGGCGCTCAAACACATTTACCGCGAACGTCTGCGCAGCGCCTTGCCTGGCCTGGGTTTCGTTTTCCTGGCGCTGACCCCTGAAGTCGCCGCCGATCGTGTGTCTCATCGGCCGGGCCACTTCATGCCGTCAACGTTGATCGACAGCCAGTTCGCCACCCTTGAGTCACCCGTTGGTGAGCCCCTGACCCTGGCTCTGGACGCTTCGAACCACAGCGTGGAGCAACTGGCAACGCAGGCGCATGCCTGGTGGCTGGAACATGGCCTGAAGCGCGCGGTATGAATTTGCCTCGAAAAGGTAGCGCTGTCCTGATGGCTCGCGAATTACCCGCTTTAATAACAACAACAACCAGGAGACACCCCTAATGTTTGGCATGTCCCACGAGACGTTCCTGCTGCTCGACGCAGTGGTTACGGTAATCGGGCTTATCGTCCTGATCACCAAGTTCAAGTTCCACCCCTTCATTGCCCTGATCATCGCCGCAGCTTTCCTCGGGCTGACCTCCGGCATGCCGATCGGCACCATCATCAAGGCGTTCCAGGACGGCTTCGGTGGGGTGCTCGGTTTCGTCGGGATCATCCTGGCGCTGGGGACCATGCTCGGCAAAATGATGGCCGAATCGGGCGGGGCGGATCAGATTGCCCAGACGCTGATCCGTGCGTTCGGCAAGGACAAGGTGCAGTGGGCGATGATGTTCGCCGCCTTCCTGGTCGGCATTCCGCTGTTCTTCGAAATCGGCTTCGTGCTGTTGATCCCGCTGGTGTTCATCGTTGCCCGGCGTACCGGCGTATCGATCATCAAGATCGGTATCCCGTTGCTGGCCGGTCTGTCTGCGGTACACGGTCTGGTTCCGCCACACCCGGGGCCGTTGCTGGCGATCGGCGTATTTGGCGCCGACATCGGTAAAACCATTTTGTACGGCCTGATCGTTGCGCTGCCGACGGCCATCATCGCCGGCCCGATCTACGGTACCTTCATTGCCAAGTACATCCCCGGCCACCCTAACCAGGAGCTGGTGGATCAACTGGCGCGCGAACCGGACTCGGCCGAACTGCCGAGCTTCAGCATCACCCTGATCACCGTGCTGCTGCCGGTGTTCCTGATGTTGCTAAAGACCTTTGCCGACGTGGTCCTGCCGGAAGGCAATTTCGCGCGCTCCTTCATGGACCTGGTCGGCCACCCGATCTCGGCGCTGTTGCTGGCGTTGCTGCTGTCGCTGTACACCTTCGGCCACAAGCAAGGCATGGGTTCGAACAAGATCCTGAAGTTGCTCGACGCCAGCCTCGCGCCGACCGCCGCGATCATTCTGATCATCGGTGCCGGTGGTGGTTTCAAGCAGATGCTGGTGACCAGCGGCGTGGGTGACGTGATCGGCCATATGGCAGTGAACGCACAGATCTCGCCGATCCTGCTGGCCTGGCTCGTGGCGGCGGTGATCCGTATCGCGACCGGCTCGGCGACCGTGGCGACCATCACCGGCGCGGGCATCGTGGTGCCGGTGGTCGGGATGATTCCGGGTGTGAACCGTGAGTTGCTGGTACTGGCGACCGGTGCGGGTTCGTTGATCCTGTCCCACGTCAACGACGCCGGTTTCTGGTTGGTGAAGCAGTACTTCAACATGACCGTGGCGGAAACCTTCAAGACCTGGACGGCGATGGAAACCATCCTGTCTATCGTCGCGCTGGGCTTTATCCTGCTGTTGTCGATGTTCGTCTAAGCAACACCGCAAACCAAATGTAGGAGCTGGCTTGCCAGCGAAGAGGGCCTGACATTCAACATTGATGTTGACTGTTCGTCCGCTTTCGCTGGCAAGCCAGCTCCTGCAGGGGCTCTACGTCAGGCGTTGGATTTGGTGGCTAACCCATCCGCCCGGAACATCCCGCGAATCCCGCGCACGGCCTGGCGAATCCGGTCCTGGTTTTCGATCAGCGCGAAGCGCACGTGATCATCCCCGTATTCACCAAACCCCACACCCGGCGAGACGCAGACTTTGGCCTCGGCGAGCATTTTCTTGGCGAATTCCAGCGAGCCCAGGTGTGCGTAAGCCTCGGGGATCTTGGCCCAGACATACATCGAAGCTTTCGGGTTTTCCACCATCCAGCCCAATTCATGCAGGCCTTTGACCAGCACATTGCGCCGCTGGCGGTATTGCTCGGCAATGTCTTTGACACACTGCTGATCGCCTTCCAGTGCAGCAATGGCGGCGACTTGCAGCGGAGTGAAAGTGCCGTAGTCGTGGTAGCTCTTGATCCGCGCCAGGGCGTTGACCAGTTCGGCGTTACCGACCATGAAGCCGATGCGCCAGCCGGCCATGTTGTAGCTCTTGGACAGGGTGAAAAACTCCACCGCGATGTCCTTGGCGCCAGGCACTTGCATGATCGACGGCGCTTTCCAGCCGTCGTAGACGATGTCGGCGTAGGCCAGGTCGTGCACCACCAGCACATCGTACTGCTTGGCGAGGGCGATCACCCGCTCGAAGAAATCCAGCTCCACGCACTGGGCGGTGGGGTTGGACGGAAAGCCGAGGATCATCATTTTCGGTTTCGGGATCGAACCGCGAATCGCGCTTTCCAGCTCGGCGAAAAAGTCCACGCCCGGTATCAGTGGCACCGACCGCACCTGGGCGCCGGCAATCACGGCACCGTAGATATGGATCGGGTAGCTCGGGTTCGGCACCAGCACGGTATCGCCCTGGTCGAGGGTCGCCAGCATCAAGTGCGCCAGGCCTTCCTTGGAGCCGATGGTGACAATGGCTTCGCTTTCCGGGTCGATGTCGACCGCGTAGCGATCCTTGTACCAGTTGGAAATCGCCCGGCGCAGGCGCGGAATGCCCTTGGACGTGGAGTAGCCGTGGGTATCTTCGCGCTGGGCGACGGTGACGAGTTTGTCGACGATGTGCGGCGGAGTAGGGCCGTCAGGGTTGCCCATGCTGAAGTCGATGATGTCTTCGCCACGACGACGGGCAGCCATCTTCAGCTCGGCCGTGATGTTGAATACGTAAGGGGGGAGTCGATCTATGCGCGCAAAGCGGCGCGGCGAACCTGGGTTAGCCATTGTTGCCTCGGATAACGTGAGCGCCCGGAACCGTCCGAGCGACGCTGGCCACTGCGGTGGCCTGTGGCGGAATGTACGGGCTGTTGTGGCAAACTGTCCAGCCACTTTAGTAAACAAAATTTTGTGAAGGAAGCGGGTCGATGGAATTTAGCAGTGGCTTCTTGCTGAGCCTTTCGCTGTGCCTGGACATAGGCGTGGCCAATATCGCGATGATCACCCTGGCGATGCAACGCGGCTATTTTCAAGGCTTCGCGCTGGGGTTGGGGACCTGCGTCGGGGACCTGATCTATGCGGTGCTGGCACTGGCGGGCATGACTGTTTTGCTGCAGTTCGAAACCGTGCGCTGGGTGTTGTGGATCGGTGGTTCGGCGTTGCTCGTGTATTTCGCGGCGAAGATGATCCATTCGGCGATTCACCATGAGGCGGTGCTGGCCCAGGCAGGGGAGGCGGGGCAGAACTCATACCGCAGGGAGTTTTTCCGCGGCATCTTCCTCGCCATGTCATCACCCAGCGCCATTCTCTGGTTCGCGGCGGTGGGCGGCACGCTGATCGCGCGTTCCGGCGGCAGTGGCGCGCTCGGTTCTGCGCTGTTTCTGGGCGGCTTTCTATGTGCCGGGGTGCTCTGGTGTGTTGGCCTGTGTTTCGCGGCGAGCCATGGCGGCAAGCTGCTGGGCGACAAACTGCTGCGTTATTCATACCTGGCATCGGCGGCGATCTTCTGCTATTTCGCAGTCTACGTGATCCTATCGGGGTATAACGAGTTCATCGGTCCTGGCGCCGTCGAGCAGCTTCACGCACTGTAATTGGGCGAATCGGGATTGGCTTCTATACTCCCAGCCGAACCCACTTTTTCGTACCAGGAGTCGAGTCATGGATGAGCAAACAGGCGTCAAACCGGCCGGGCCACGCTTTGAAAACGGCCACTTCCTGCTCATTGCAGGGCTGGGCGGACGATTTACTGCGCAAACCACTAAAGCGATCCCCGACCTCTGGGAGAAATTCATTCCCGAGATTGGCAACATTCCCGGTCAAAAAAGCGAAGTGACCTACGGCATTTGTTGCAACCCGGATGGCAAGGGCGGTTTTGAATATATCGCCGGCGTTGAAATCAGCAAACTCGACGACCTGCCTGACAAATATCGTTGGGTGGAGGTCCAGCCTCAGCACTACGCCGTGTTCGAACACAAGGGCGCTCTGGATGCCTTGCCCCAGACCTTTCAGTACATCTGGAAAACCTGGCTGCCGCAGTCCGGTTATCACGCGGCGGATGCCCCGGAGTTCGAACGCTACAGCGAAGACTTCAACCCGAAGCTCAACACCGGCGTGCTGGAAATCTGGTTGCCGCTCAAGGCGTAATGGCTGGATCGAGAGGCGGATCAGGGATTCGCCTCTCGATGTCGAGCAGACGCTGCTTTATGATCCCATGTCTTTCCCCGCTGATTCGAGCCGACATGAACTCCGTCATTCGCCACGTCACCCCCGCTGACCTGGACCGCTGCTACGCCATCGAAACCCTTGCCTACGAAGGTGACGAAGCCGCGACCCGGGAAAAAATAGCGACCCGCATCGCCACCTGGCCCGAGGGCTTTATCGTGGCCGAAGTGGACGGCGTCGTCGCCGGTTTCATCAACTCCGGCGCGGCGTTTGAAGTGGAAATGTCGGACGAGGCGTTCAAGGAACTGATCGGCCACGACCCGGCCGGCCCGCATGTGGTCATCATGTCGGTGGTGGTGCATCCGGATTTTCAGGGACAAGGCCTGGCAAAACGTTTGATGGCTGAGTTCATCGAGCGGATGCGCGCGGTGAACAAGGCCAGCATCCACCTGATGTGCAAGGAGCGGCATATTGGGCTCTACGCGGGTTTTGGCTTCGCCTACATCAAGCCTTCCGCCTCCGATCATGGCGGGATGGCGTGGCATGAGATGGTGTTGGAGCTCTGATTGAAGCGGCGAGCGCCCACATGAAAAGCCCGCTCTTTCGAGTCGGGCTTTTTGTTTCAGGCGGCAGGCAAGCTCTTTGTGGAAGAAAGCTCAGTAATCGCCTCCCAAACTTATCACAACACCGTAGTGATAAGGTTTATTGGCCATGGTTCGGGTGATCCGGGAGGAGCACCGTAGCGGGGCGTTGCCGACGGATTTGATAGTATGTTCTCTTTGCGCGACGGTGTTCGGCGAAAAGGATAAAGCCTCATAATCTTTCCTTACCTTCAGTCCCGTTGAAAATTCAAATGCCTGGTTGTCGCTTTTATAAGTAAAGCTGTGTCTTGCTTGTGTCGAAGTTCGCCCTCTGGCAAAGAAAGGGATTTCTTCGCGCAGGACGAACGAGAGATAGTCCCAAGGGGCGATGACATATTTTTCCAGCTCTGCGCCTGCGTTCCAGCTGGCAGCAGTCAGTTTGAAAGTTTCAGCCGTACCATTGTAAAAGTACAACATGACGTGGCTATGCGAGGTGACACGTCTAACGTTATTCCAGACGCCTGGTTCTTCTTCCTTGGCTTCTTTGATGATTTCCTTGAACTCGATTTCGAGATTGGAGTTATCGGTATCGTCCATGATGTTTTGCTCTTGTTAGTTAGGTGTGTGATTATAAAGATAGTGAGGTTTTAGTGATCTCGCTTATCAGATGTGTAATGATTTATTGCATGTGGCCAGCTGTTGTTGGTGGATGCGGAACTTGTTATGCCGTCAGTATTGAGTTGTCGCATGCAATAAAAAACCCCGGCTCTTTCAAGTCGGGGCTTTTGCGTTTCAGGGGTGAAACTTACAACGTAGGGTAGTCGATGTAGCCAACCGGCCCCTTGGCGTAGAACAGTTCAGGACGGGCCTCGTTCAACGGCGCATCCGCTTTCAAGCGTGCTGGCAAGTCAGGGTTGGCAATGAACTGCACTCCGAAGGCGACCGCATCCGCCTTGCCGCTGGCCAGCCAGGCGTTGGCGCTGTCCTTGGTAAAGCGTTCGTTGGCGATGTACGGGCCGCCGAAGGCTTCTTTCAGTTGCGGGCCAAGGCTGTCGCCGGCTTCTTTTTCGCGGGAACAGATGAAGGCGATGCCGCGTTTGCCCAGTTCGCGAGCGACGTAGGTGAAGGTTTCGGCGAGGTTATCGTCGCCCATGTCATGGGAGTCGGCGCGCGGGGCCAGGTGCACTCCGACGCGGCCGGCGCCCCAGACTTCGATCGCGGCATCGGTCACTTCCAGCAACAGGCGCGCCCGGTTTTCCAGGGAGCCACCGTAGTGGTCGGTGCGCTGGTTGGTGCTGCTTTGCAGGAACTGGTCGAGCAGGTAACCGTTGGCGCCGTGGATTTCCACGCCGTCGAAACCGGCGCCTTGGCATTTTCGGCACCCACACGGTAGGCGTCGACGATGTCGGCGATTTCAGCGGTTTCCAGGGCGCGCGGGGTCGGGTAGTCGGCCAGTGGACGAACCAGGCTGACGTGCCCCTTGGGCTGGATGGCACTCGGTGCGACCGGCGCTTCGCCGTTCAGGTACGAGGTGTGGGACACCCGGCCGACGTGCCACAGTTGCAGGAAGATCTTGCCGCCCGCGCCGTGGATCGCTTTGGTGACGTTGGTCCAGCCACGCACCTGGTCGTTGGACCAGATGCCCGGGGTGTCCGGATAGCCGACGCCCATCGGCGTGACGGAAGTGGCCTCGCTGAGGATCAGGCCGGCCGAGGCGCGTTGCACGTAGTACTCGGCCATCAGCGCGTTCGGCACCCGGCCTTCGTCGGCACGGCAGCGGGTCAGCGGCGCCATGATGATGCGGTTGGCCAACTCGAGGTCGCCCAGTTTGATCGGATCGAAAATAGTCGTCATGAAATTAGTTCTCTTGTAGAGATCAGTTGGTAGCAGGGGCCAGTTCGGGATTGCCGCGCTGACGGAACGTAATCAGGGTCACCAGCAGTGCGAGTACCGCCAGTGCGGCTGCCGCGAGCGGCACGCTGGTCAGGCCGAAGCCGTGGGCGATGACGCTGCCGCCGACCCAGGCGCCGAGGGCGTTGCCGATGTTGAAGGCGCCGATGTTCAGGGTTGACACCAGGTTGGGTGCGGCCTTGCCGTAGGTCACGACGTTCACTTGCAGGGCGGGTACGGCGGCAAAGCACGCGGTGGCCCAGAGGAACAGGGTGATTTCGGTCGGGATCAGCGCGACGCTGGTCCAGGTCAGCACGGTAGAGATCACGGCCATCGAGATGAAGACGCCAATCAGTGTTGCAGCCATGCTTTTGTCAGCCAGCTTGCCGCCGATGATGTTGCCGACGGTCAGGCCCAGGCCGATGAGCATCAGGGTCCAGGTCACGCCATTGGGCGAGATGCCGGTGACATCGCCGAGCAGCGGGGCGACGTAGGTGAACAGGGTGAATACGGACGCCGCGAACAATGCGGTCATGCTCAGGGACAGCCAGATCCCGGCACCCTTGAGGGCGCGCAGTTCGGCGCGCATGTCGAGTTTCTCTTCATCGCGCTTGGCCGGCAGGAAGCGGATCAAGCCGATCAGCGCAATCACACCGATCACGGTCACGGCCCAGAACGTCGAGCGCCAGCCGGCTTCCTGACCGAGCGCCGTGCCCAGTGGCACGCCCAGCACGTTGGCCAGGGTCAGGCCGGTAAACATCAAGGCCACGGCCGACGCACGCTTGTTCGCCGGCACCAGGCCTGCTGCCACCACCGAACCGATGCCGAAGAACGCACCGTGACACAGGGCAGTCACCACCCTGGCGAACATCAGCACGTTGTAGTCACTGGCCACGGCACACAGCAGGTTGCCAACGATGAAGATGCCCATCAACGCTACCAGGGCCGCCTTGCGTGGCAGCCGGGAGGTGGCCAGTGCCATGAACGGCGCACCGATGGCCACGCCCAGGGCGTAACCGGTCACCAGCCAGCCGGCGCCGGGGATCGACACACCGAGGTCGGCCGCCACATCGGGCAGCAGGCCCATGATGACGAACTCGGTGGTGCCGATGGCGAAGGCGCTCAAGGCCAGGATGAGGAGCGAGAGGGGCATTGTTAATTCCTTGTCGGAGCACTGAGCTCTTTGACGATGGCGTCGAGGAACGCCTGAATCACGTCCTCGTTGCGTTTGAAGAAGTGCCATTGACCGGCTTTCTGGCTGCTGATCAGCCCCGCACGCTGCAAGTTCGCCAAATGAGCGGACACGGTCGACTGCGACAGGCCGCAGCGTTGGTCGATCTGTCCGGCGCAAATGCCGTACTCGTGGTTGTGCAGCTGTTCCGGAAACTGCGTCTTGGGGTCTTTCAGCCAGGTAAGGATGTCTCGGCGTACTGGGTGTGCCAGCGCTTTTATTATTTCGTCGAGGTCGATAGTCATGGGTAGGGGCTCGTGATGAGTAAAACGCTATATCGCGATGAGGCGAACTTTAAATCGGTATTTCGCGATATACAAATATGATTTTGCTCTGATGAGCGCGAAAATCGGTATATCGGGTTATAACGATATGTGGGTTGTCCAGATGTAAAGCCGCAGTGCTAAGCTGCGACCATGAATTATCTCGCACATCTGCACCTCGGTGGCCAGCGCCCCGGTCAATTGCTCGGCAGCCTGTATGGCGATTTCGTCAAAGGACGGCTGCTAGGGCAGTTCGATCCGGAGATCGAGGCCGCCATCCAGCTGCATCGGCGCATCGACGTGTTTACCGACCGCCATCCGTTGGTGGATATCTCGCTGTCGCGGTTTTCCATCACCCGCCGGCGTTATGCCGGGATCGTGCTCGACGTGTTCTTCGACCATTGCCTGGCCCGGGACTGGACGCTGTATGCCGACCAGCCGCTGGAGCAATTCACGTCGGACGTGTACCGAGTGTTGTCCACCGAGCCGCAATTGCCGGAGCGCCTGGCAATGATCGCGCCGCACATGGTGGCCCATGACTGGTTGGGGTCTTACCGGGAGTTCGCGGTGTTGGAGCAGGTGTTGCGGGGGATCTCGCGGCGCTTGAGCCGGCCGGAAGAGCTGGCCGGGGCGATGCAGGAGTTGCGGCTGTTGTATGAGCCGTTGAGTGAGGATTTCCGGTTGTTCTATCCGCAGTTGCAGGATTTCGCTCAAAACAATCCAGCGACATAAACCCCTGTAGGAGCTGGCTTGTCGGATCGCCGCACCGCAGCGAAGGCGGCGTGTCAGTCAATACATGTATTGGCTGACAGACCGTTTTCGCTGGCAAGCCAGCTCCTACAGGAGGGCGGTGTCACGCCGCGATCAGTTCGCCGGTACGCCGCGGCTCTGCTGGTTTCGCCACTTCGCCAAACAACGCCTTCTGCACCGCCTGCTGCGCTTCAAACGCCAGCGCGGCACGCTCGCGACCTTCACAAGCGATCGGCTTGAGCAGATGAATCTCCACCTCACCCCGATCATTGGCAAACAAGCGCATCAAGTGCGAGAGCAAATCATCATCGCCAATGAACGGTGCCAGTGAATCGAGCTCTCCATCGCGCAGATAACGAATCGCCACCGGTTGCAGTTTCACTTCGGAATCGATCGCCGCCGACAGCAATCGACCGTGAAAGGTGCGCAACGAGCGGCCATCGGTGGTGGTGCCTTCCGGGAACATCAGCAGCGGATGTTCCTGCTCCAGATGGCGGGTCATCTGTTTACGAATCAACTGGCTGTCGCCCGACCCGCGACGGATGAACAGGCTGCCGGCCTTGGCCGCCAACCAGCCCGCCACGGGCCAGGTACGCACTTCGGCCTTGGACAGGAATGACAGCGGCGTGAGCATGCCCAGCAGCGGGATGTCGGTCCAGGACACATGGTTGCTGATCCAGAGCATCGGCGCTTTTGGCAATGCCCCGTGCACGGTGACGCGAAAGGGCAGGGCATTGGCCAGGCGCGCCATGAAGAACCGCGACCATCGCTGGCGGCGGACCATCGAATGGGCGATCCCCAGGCGCTCGAGCAAGCCGAACAGGCCGGCCATGGTCAACCCCAGTGCCACCACCACCAACACTCGCGCAATCCGCGCGTACACCCGCAACCGGCTCATCACACGGCCGCCTTGAAGTGCTTGGCGTAACGCGGGCAGAGTTCGTCGCGCTTGAGCAGGATGAACACGTCGGCGACCTGGAAGTCTTCGTCCCAGCACGGCTCACCGCAGATTTTCGCGCCCAGGCGCATGTAGGCCTTGAGCAATGGTGGCATTTCGGCGATGACGTTGGACGGGATGTCCAGGGCCGGCAGCGGTTTTTTCGGTTCGGCCCGCAGGTGTTCGGTGCACAGGTAGCGTTCGCGCAGGCGCTGCATGATTGCGTGAGCCTGGATGCCACCGTCCTGCATCGGGATGCTCGCGCAACCCATCAGATAGCTGTAGCCGCCCTGGTTCAGCACTTCGGCCAGTTCGCCCCAGAGCACGGCGATGGTGCCGCCGTTGCGATAAGCCGGGTCGACGCAGGTACGGCCGATTTCCAGGATCGGGCCTTTCAAGTGAACCAGGCCATGCAGGCTGAATTCTTCTTCGCTGTAGAACTTGCCGAGGCTGCTGGCGGCCGTATGGTCGAGCAAGCGGGTGGTCGCCACCAGACGCCCGCTGTTCAGGTCACGCACGCCGATGTGGGCGCAGTGAACATCATAGTCATCCATGTCCAGGCCCAGCTCCGCGCCTTTGAGTTTGGCGTTGAATTCGCCGCTGAACACGTTGAAGCGCAAGGCCTGGGCTTCCTGCATGGCCTCGACGCCCACCAGGCGTTCGGCTTGCAGGCGGCGTTCATTGCCGGTGTCGCTGATGCGGGCGATCTGAGTCATTGCGAGTCTCCGTACGGGCTGTTCACCCGTCGTGGGTTGCAGCCGATCGACTTTCTTTATGCAGCCGTGTTGTGCAAAGTCAGGCTATGTAGCCCCGGTGTCATCGCCATTAAGCTTTGGTGATGCTTATATGACAGCCCACAAGGAGCCCCTTATGCCCTGGCAAACCCTGTTGCACCGCCGCGATCGCTTGCCCGCCAATCCGGACCTGGGCGAAGGATTCGCGCACTTGCAGCACTGCCTTGGAACGGTGACGCCGTTTGAGTTGGCAGTGCTTGGCGGGCGCCTGATGGCTACGCCGGGGCTGGCCTTTCTGGTGGGGTATCAGGCTGCGTTGCGCATGCTCTGGCCCAGCGCGCCGCCGAGCCTCGGCGCGTTATGCGCGACGGAACAGCGCAGCCTGCGGGTGGCGGACATGCAGACCCGCCTGGGTGGACTGCGCGTGAGCGGGCGCAAGGATTTCGTCACCGCCGGCGACGCGGCCGACTGGTTGCTGGTCGCCGCCCGCAGTGAAGACCTCGGCCAAGCCCCGCGCCTGAGCCTGGCGGTGGTCTATCCCGATGAACCGGGCGTGCGCCTGGAAAAACTGCCGGCGATTGCGCTGATGCCCGACATCAGCCACAGCCGGTTGATGCTCGATGGCGCGTCCTGCGAATTGCTGGCGGGGGATGGCTGGGAGGCTTACGTCAAACCGTTCCGCACCCTCGAAGACATCTACGTATTGAGCGCGATGACGGCCTGGCTGTATGGCGTCGGCCACGACAGCGACTGGCCGCAATCGCTGCAATTGCGCTTGCTGGCGCTGTTGGCCGGGTGCGCGGAAGCCAGCCGCCAGGCACCGAACAACCTGGCCGGGCATGTGTTGCTCGGGGGGTTGTTTGCGCAGTTCGATGGGCTCAAGACGGAGATGGATCAGGCACTGACCGATGGCCCGCCTCATTGGGCGGCGATGTGGCAGCGGGATCGGGCGGTGATGGATTTGGCGGCGGTTGCGCGAGGGAAGCGACTGGCCAAGGCGTTGGCGGTGTTCTGACGGGCCTCTTCGCTGGCAAGCCAGCTCCTACACTGGTTTTGTATTGTTCACAGACCCCTGTAGGAGC
>NZ_MULM01000110.1:0-31126 GCF_002029345.1 Pseudomonas sp. VI4.1 | reverse complement strand
AGCATTGGAACCACCTGATCCCATCCCGAACTCAGCAGTGAAACGATGCATCGCCGATGGTAGTGTGGGGTTTCCCCATGTGAGAGTAGGTCATCGTCAAGATTAAATTCCGAAACCCCTATCTGCGTATGCAGGTAGGGGTTTTGTTTTTGTCCGCAGGAAACAGGCGTGACGAAAATGCCACCGCCCGACGACCTACATGGAAACTCCGCCAGTGCTGTGCCTTAATCCAGAGGACCACTCACGGAGCGAAATAGATGCGACGCCGAGGCGCCCAATTCTGGCTATGGACCAATAGACGTTTACCCCTCCAGTCCCATGAGGAAGTCCTCAGCGATGGCGTGGAAATCGAAGTACAGGCGCGGATCAACCATGGGGGGATTACCCAGGTCTTCGTAGGTGTCTACGGCCCGAATGGCTGGGCGATCGGCGAGGAGTTTTATGACCGGCGTGTCGGTGAACATTACTGTATCGCGTTGAAATGGGGCACCCAGCGGGCAAGAGAAATGGTCGCGGCCACTCAAGCGTTCGTAGCGCCGCACCGGGTGCAGTTGACCCTGAGTACGGTGATCACCGATGAGTCGGTATTGGCGTTGAGGCGTATGGAGATGACCGAGCGTGAACGTTTGAAGCTCAGGACCGAGGATGCCTGGGCGGAGTACCGTGCAGCCAAGACTGCCATGTTGGCTTTGATGCGCTCAACCAAGGTTGATCCCGGGATGTGGGCCGATCACAAGGAGCGGCTCAGGCAGGCAATCGATAGACGCGCCTGCGTACAGCGCGCCTATCTCGATTGATGTGTTACCGCTGCGGCTGGCGCAGGGCCTCGATGGTTTCGATCAGGTCATCGTAGGACACCGGCTTTCCAATATGCTGGTCAAAGCCTGATTGCCGAGACTTTTGAATGTCGCTGTGGGCGCCATAGCCGGTCAGTGCAATGGCCGGCACATCCTTGACCAGTGGTAGCTGACGCAGGGCACTCATCAACTCATGGCCGCTCATGACCGGCATGCCCAAGTCCGAAATGATCAGATCGAAACGGGTGTTTTTCGCCGCGTCCAAAGCTGCCACCGGACGATCGAAGGCAATCACCTGCGCGTCCTCCATCTCCAGCAGCATTTTCAAGGTTTCCAGTACGTCGGCGGAGTCGTCTACCAGGAGAATCGTCAATCCGCTCAGCCGTCCCGAGGCGATTTCGAACGGGGGCGCCGATTGAATCGCGCCATGGGTGAGTGCCAGTGGCAGACACACCGTGAAGGTACAGCCCGTTCCGATACCCGCAGAACTCACCTCAACCGTTCCGCGTTGTGCCTCAGTCAACTGGCGGACCAGCGAAAGACCGATACCCAGGCCTTCCCGGTGGTGGGTGGCGTGCTGCTGTTCGGCCTGACCAAAGAGGTCGAACACATGATCGAGGTTCTCGGGCGCAATGCCGGCACCATCGTCTTTGACATCCAGCCGAGCCATGTTCCCCACCTGGCTGGCGATTAACTGCACGCGGCCCTGGGGCGGGGTGAATTTCAGGGCATTGTTCACCAGGTTCCAGATGACCTGCTCCAGGCGAGTCGGATCGGCCTGGACGATCAGCGGGTCAGCGGGCACCAACAGTTCAATCGTGAGTTCGTGCTGTTCGTTGAGGACCACAGTGTGGATGTCACGCAACACGCTGATCAGGTCCACGGCGACCGGTTGCAGCTTGAGCTTGCCCGTGCGAACCCGTGCGACATCCAGCAGGTCATCGATGATGCGTGCCTGGCTGTTGACGGCATCGCAGATGGTATTGACGGCCTTGGCGGCCGGCGCCAGCGACTTGGTGACCGGCAAGCGACGCAGCAGCTCCGCGTTGAGCTGGATCAGGTTCAGCGGATGCTTGAGTTCGTGGGACATCACCGCGAAGAACTCATCCTTGAGGTAATTGGTGTTGCGGGTCTCGGCCAGCTGTTGGCTTTGCTCTTCGTGCTGGCGCTTGTGGCCGGTCAGGTCCCGGGCAATCTTCACATAGCCCTTGAGATTCTCACCCTTGAGCCGCGTCACCTCGCCGCTGCAGAAGAAGCGGCTGCCATCCTTGCGCAGGTGCCAGCGTTCATCTTCGCTGCGGCCATGAGTGCGCGCCGATAACAGCTCATTTTCAGGCACGCCGGCCGCGCGATCCTCGGCGGAGAATATGAAGTCGTAATACGCGCCTTCGGCCTCGGCCTTGCTGTAGCTGAAGATCAACTCGGCGCCTTTGTTCCAGCTGGTGATGATGCCCAGTTCATCGAGGGTGATGATCGCGTAGTCGCGGGTACTTTCGGCGACCAGGCGCATGCGTTCTTCGCCCAGGCGCAGCTCTTCTTCGGCGGCGCGACGTTTGCTGATGTCGATGAAGGTCAGCACGGTGCCGTCGATGTGGTCCTCGCTGGAGCGATAGGGCAGCAGGCGCGCGATGTACCAGTGATTGTCGGTGCTGCTGACTTCGCGCTCGATCATGTTCAATGATTCGAACACCTGCGCCGCATCTGCGGCCAGGTCGTCGTAATGCAGGCGATGGGTGATGTCGAGCAACGAGCGCCCGGTATCCACCGGCAACATGCTGAAGATGTCGGTGGCGCGCGGGGTGAACCACTTGATGCGCATGCTGCGGTCGACAAACACCGTGGCGATGTCGGTGGAGGCGATCAGGTTGGTCAGGTAATCGTTGATCTTGTCGGTCTCTTCGACCTTGCTTTTCAGCTCGAAGTTGACGGTCAGCAGTTCTTCGTTGATCGACTGCAGTTCTTCCTTGCTGGTTTCCAGCTCTTCGGTGGCCGAACGCAGTTCTTCGTTGATCGCCTGCATTTCTTCGTTGGAAGCCTTGAGCTCTTCGCTGGAGACTTCCGATTGTTCGATGGTGTCCTGCAGGTGCAGTTTGGTGCGTTGCAGTTCGCGCTCCAGGTTGGACAGCACTTGGCTTTCCGTTTGTAGCACGGTGGTCGCCGCCAACTCCGAAGGGTCGACCTCCACCTCCTCGAATATCACCAGCACGTAGTCGCCGTCCGACTCTTCATCCTTGTAGGGATGGGCGACGAGATCAATCAGGTAGCGCCGGTCGTCGCGCTGGATCGGTACTTCGCGGGATTTGACCGGCTGGCCGCTCTGCTGCACCTGGAACAGGGTGGTGCGGATTTCCAGGCGCAATTGCGGAAGAATCAGGGTCAGCAAATTGCGCGACAATTCACCGCCGACATGCCGCAGGAAACGCCCGGCACTTTCGCTCATGTGCAGGATGTCGGCATTGGCATCGACGATCATGCTCGGTGGTGCGGACTGTTCCAGGGCCCGTTGATGGATATCGGCGACGGACAGTTTGCGCGGCAGGCTGTTTTGCGGCACTTGCCGGGAAACACTGGTCCGCACGTAGCCGCCGCGGGGCATGGTCGGGGTGCGACGGCTATTGGCCGTGCCAGTCTTGGCGCGGAAGATCCGGTTACGTTTGTCTACCGGCGCGAATAATTCATGGCACGCGTCCGCGCTCTCGGATGAACCGAGGAACAGAAAGCCGCCGGGACGCAGGGCAAAGTGGAACATCTGCAGGATTTCGCGCTGAACCTCGCGATCCAGGTAGATCAGCAGGTTGCGGCAAACGATCAGGTCGATTTGCGAGAACGGCGGATCGGACAACAGGCTGTGTTTGGCGAACAGCACCTTTTCGCGGATTTCCTTGCGAACTCGATAGTGGTCGTTTTCCTTGCCGAAGTAATGCCGCAGTCGCGTCGGCGGTACGTCGGTAATGATCGCCTGCGGATACAGCCCGGCCCGGCCGACGCTGATGGCGCGCTCGTCGATGTCGGTAGCAAAGAGCTGAAACGAAGCCGCGCTTCTGTCCAGTTGCAACTGATCGTTGAGCAGCATCGCCAGGCTGTAGGCTTCCTCGCCTGTGGAGCAGCCAGCGGACCAGACCCGGATCTCTTCTTTCTCGGTTTGCGCCGAGACGGCGGCGCTGACCAGTTGCGGCACCACATCCCGTTCCAGGGCTTCGAAGGCTTCACGGTCGCGGAAGAAGTTGGTGACGCCGATCAGCATATCGCCCAGCAGTGCCTTGGTTTCCTCGGGGTTACTTTGCAAAAAACGATAGTAGCCGGCGAGGTCCGGCTGAGCCGTCACCTGCATCCGGCGTTCGATCCGGCGCAGTACGGTGGCGCGTTTGTAGTGTTTGAAATCATGGCCGGTGCCGGTGCGCAACTGGATAAGAATGTCCTGCAGCCATTGCTCGGCCACCACGGCTTCGCGTTCGGAGACGGCGGCACTGGTTTGCAATTCGGGATCGTTGGCGGTAGGCAAGCTGATTGCCTGGGCGTTGCGCCACAATTCCAGCAATTTTTGCGGCATTTCGACCACGGGCAACACCAGGTCTACCATGCGCGTGTCGATGGCTGCACGGGGCATGCTGTCGAACTCGGCGTCTTCCGGTGCCTGGGCGAGGGTGACGCCGCCCTGTTCCTTGATACGGGACAAACCGACGGCACCGTCCGAACCGGAACCTGACAGCACCACACAGAAAGCACGCTCGCGGTGCACATCGGCGAGGTCACGAAAGAACAGATCGATGGACGCATGGCGCCCCTGAGCCGGGTCGCAGGCGCGCACTTCAAGAACCCCGTCATTCATCGCCAGCCGTTGCGCCGGTGAAATGACATACACCCGGTTTTTCTCGATGGGCACCGTTTCGGTGACCTGCAGCACCGGCATACGGGTCGATTCCTGGATGATTTTGTCGGCGATGCTTTGGTGGTCGGGGGAGAGATGGAGAATGATCACGAACGCCATGCCGTTGTCCTGGGGCATGTTTTCGAAAAACAGTTTGATGGCTTGCAGCCCACCGGCCGACGCGCCAATGCCCACCACCGGAAAATCCAGGGTGCTGGGGCTCAAGGCCTTTGGCTCGGAAACAGTGTCCGAGCGCTTGGGAGGGGTGGTCATGACTTCGGCCTTTGGCAGAGACGGGAGACGTCTTGAGTTCAAGCGATGGACAGCGCACATCAATGAGTCAGGATAATCCCGTTTTTCAATAACGCCTTCAAATATTTAGCGCCCTCGGCGGCGGCCGTTCAGCCGCTTTCTACCTGAATGCACCCCCCCTGTAGGAGCTGGCTTGCCAGCGAAGGCGTTCTGACATCCAGCGAAGATGTCGACTGAAACACCGCTTTCGCCGGCAAGCCGGCTCCTACAGTGTGACGTGGTCATTGGCGATGAAGAATTTGAGTACCGATGCTTGATATTCCGAACACGCGGAGCCTATTTTGTACGGGTCGCCGTTAGCGGCCCGCACAATAACAAGGATTGCGTCATGACAACCGATGGCCAGCGTTCACTCGCGCAGCGATTGACGGGCATTGATGAGATTGAATGTGTCACGCCGGACTTGAATGGCGTACCCCGTGGCAAGGTAATGACCGCCGAAGGCTTTCTCGAAGGGCGACGTTTGCAGATGGCACGAGGGGTGCTGCTGCAATGCATCATGGGCGGATATCCGCCAGCGCGTTTCTACGGCAGCGATGACAGCGACCTGGCGTTGGTCCCCGATCCTGCGCAGATCCACCGTTTGCCCTGGAGCAAGCAACCGCGAGCCTTGGCCATCTGTGATGCGGATGAGTTGACCGGCGGCAGGTCAAATCTGTCGACCCGCGGCCAGCTCAAGGCCGTCATCGCGCGTTACTCCGCCCTCGGCCTGGCACCGGTGGTGGCGACCGAGGTCGAGTTTTTTGTCTTCGCGCCCAATACCGACCCGACTCGACCCTTCCAGCCACCGGTAGGCCTGGACGGTCGTCGCGAGGATGGTCATTCGGCCTTCAGCGTCAGTTCCAACAATGGCTTGCGGCCGTTCTTCAGCGAAGTCTATGAATGCATGGCGGCCTTGGGCTTGCCGCGCGATACCTTCATGCACGAGATGGGCGTCAGCCAGTTCGAGATCAACCTGCTGCACGGCGATCCGTTGCTGTTGGCCGACCAGACGTTCCTGTTCAAACACCTGCTCAAGGAAGTCGCGCTCAAGCATGGCTTGACCGTGGTCTGCATGGCCAAGCCGCTGGCGCACACGCCGGGCAGTTCGATGCACATTCACCAGAGCATCGTCGAGATCGGCACCGGGCGGAACGTGTTCAGCGACGAGAGCGGTGAGCCGACCGCGACCTTCCGTCACTTCATTGCCGGCCAGCAGGCGGGCATGGCGGATTTCACCGCGTTGTTCGCGCCGAATGTGAACTCCTACCAGCGCTTGTACCATCCGTTCGCCTCACCGAATAATGCCTGCTGGTCCCACGACAACCGTGCAGCAGGTTTGCGCATTCCCGCCAGTTCGCCCCTTGCCCGTCGGGTCGAGAACCGTTTGCCGGGCGCTGATGCCAATCCGTATCTGGCTATTGCCGCGAGCCTGGCGGCGGGGTTATATGGCATCGAAAATCGACTGGAGCCGAGCGAGGCGATCCAGGGCGAATTCGAGGTGCCGGATAATCTTTCATTACCGTGTACCTTGCATGCCGCTCTCGAGCGTCTGACTCGTAGTCAATTGGCAATGGAACTGTTTGGCGAGGAATTCATCGAAGGCTACGTCGCTTCGAAGACCCTGGAATTGACCAGCTTCCTTGATGAAATAACTCCCTGGGAGCGGCGTGTTTTAGCGGCCCAGGCCTGACGATCCGTCGACACCGGGCTATCTTTTCGGGTAGCCCGTTACTCACTGCAAGGAGCCGCTCGGAACGCCGATGCGCCAAATCTGGAAACCTTTTCGAGCGCTTTATTTCGCCTCGCTGATGATGTTGATCGGCTCGGGCTTGTTAAGTACTTACCTGGCCTTGCGCCTGGCGGCCGATCACGTCGACAGCCTGTGGGTCGGTGCGTTGATGGCAGCCAACTATTTCGGCCTGGTGCTGGGTGGCAAGATCGGCCATCGGCTGATTGCCCGGGTCGGGCATATTCGAGCCTATTCGGCGTGTGCCGGGATCGTGGGTGCGGCGGTGCTTGGCCATGGCTTGGTGGACTGGCTGCCCGCGTGGCTGTTTCTGCGGGTCATCGTCGGCCTTGGCATGATGTGCCAGTACATGGTCATCGAAAGCTGGCTCAACGAGCAGGCGGAAGCCAAGCAGCGGGGCATCGTGTTCAGCGGCTACATGATCGCGTCCTACCTGGGGTTGGTGTTGGGCCAGCTGATTCTGGTCATGCACCCGGGGCTGGGGCTGGAACTGCTGATGCTGGTCGCCCTGTGCTTCGCGCTGTGCCTGGTGCCGGTGACCCTGACGCAGCGGATTCACCCGGCAGCATTGCACCCGGCGCCGATGGAGCCACGGTTCTTCATCAAGCGCGTGCCGCAATCGTTGAGCACGGTGCTGGGGGCGGGGTTGATCGTCGGTTCGTTCTACGGCCTGGCGCCGCTGTACGCCTCGCAGCAAGGCTTGTCCACGGAGCAAGTCGGTTTGTTCATGGGTAGCTGCATTTTCGCCGGATTGCTGGTGCAGTGGCCGCTGGGTTGGCTGTCCGATCGTTATGACCGGGCGCTGTTGATCCGCTGTTTTGCCTTCAGCCTGGCACTGGCCGCATTGCCGCTGGCGATCATGAAACAGGTGCCGCTGGAGGTGTTGTTCATCGCCGGTTTCCTCTGCTCGTTGGTGCAGTTCTGTCTGTATCCGTTGGCGGTGGCGTTCTCCAACGACCATGTCGAGGGTGATCGTCGGGTGTCCCTGACGGCGATGCTGCTGGTGACCTATGGCGTCGGGGCCAGTATCGGGCCGCTGGTGGCGGGGGTGCTGATGAAGCTGTTCGGCAGCCAGATGCTGTATGCCTTCTTCAGTTTCTTCGCGTTGGTGCTGGCTGGCGGATTCGCCCGAAAGCGGTCACCAATCTGCACCAGGTGGACGATGCGCCGCTGCATCACGTCGCCATGCCGGACAGTATGTCGAGTTCACCGCTGGTGGCTTGCCTTGATCCGCGGGTCGATGAGCAGGTGGTGCAGGAACAGATGCAGAATCCGGTCGAACCTGAGCCAGACCCCGCGCCTGAGCCTGAGCCTGAGCCGGAGCCCGAAACCGAAACCGAAACCGATGCGTCCGCCGATGACGCTGACGATGACGATGACCTGGGCCGTCAGAAAAGCTTTACCGAAGCCCGGCCTTAACACCCGAGCATAAAAAACGGGCAGTCACCGCAAGGGGCTGCCCGTTTTCATGGGAGCGTTGTATCAGAAGTCGTCTTTGTCGAAGCGCCGTGCTTCGCGCTGAAGCTGATAGACGAACCGCTCGACCTGACGCTGCACCAATCCGCTCATGTTGTGAAAGCGTACGCCGGCGAAGGTGGTGGAGATTTTTTCCTCGAAATGCAGGTAGCGCAGCTCGACCGGCGCCGTCATTTTGCCAAAGGGCAGGGCAGCGGCGAAGCGGTCGTACACCTGGCCCAGTTGCAGGGAGCCACTGATGTTGCCTTCGAAGCGCAACTTGCAGCCGGTGGCGGAAATGTCCAGCAATTTGCCGCTGATCGGCATCCTGAGCTTTTCACCGTCCAGATTGACGTCGACCAGTTGTGCCAGCTTCAACGCTGCGCGAAAGGCGTTGCGGCGCTGGTGATAGACCACTTGAGCGGGCAGGGGACCGCGGTAGCAGCGGCTGTCGACGGACTCATCGATGGTCAGCGGGCCGTTGCTGTCCCAGGCGATGCGCACGCCGTCGTGGAAACCTTCGACCTTGAACGGTTCGCCGGCCAGCAGGAAGCGCTCGCCATCGCGAGGAATCATTTCGTCGAGGGTGATCGTTTTATGTTTACGGTCGACGTCCACCAGATAGCTCTGGAAGCGCTGGCTGCGCTCGTGGAACGTGATGATCAGCGGATCATGGCTTTCTTGCAGCTGGCGCAGGTTGCCGGAGATCTCCAGAGGCGTGGTAAGCACCTTGGGTGGTTGCGGAGCATCTCCCGCATTTAAGGCATTGGACACGGTTGATCAATCTCCGGACAAAATATGACTGCGGCTGGCTAGTATTTTGCCAGCATGTTTCGCGGCTAGATAGGGCGTGCTCGGCAGCAGGCTTACGCCTGACTGAGCGGGCGCGGCTTCACCAGCGTGGAGAAGGATCCGCTGGCGTTGTAGAGCGCTGGCGGCTCGCCGCCGGTGAGGATTTTCAGCTGGGTGGCCGTGGCGGCCTGCTGCCTCACAATCGACTGGCCATTGATGAGGTTGGCGGCCTGGCATTGGGCCAGAAGGTCGGTCAGCACATCGCTTTGCGCCAGCAACTGTTCACCCAGGCTCGACTGACTGGCCAGTTGCTCGAGGCCCTGGCGATTGGTGGGCAGGTTGAGACTGGCGAGGATTTCACTGCGCTTGCGGCCATGTTGATCGAGCAGAACGATCAATGCCTGTTTTTGCGCCAGAATGTCTTCGAGCAGCGGCATGTCGCGACCGTGCAAGGCGATGGATTCGGATTGCAGTAGCTGCAGCAAGTGTTGTGCGGGAGCAAAGTCGTCGGTGATCAATTGCAGCAGATGAGTGTCGTGCATGGCTGGCCTTGGGTTTTAAGCGTCCAAAAGCCTGGCGCGGGCCGTGGCCTAGCGCTGGGCTTCGAAGTTGAGCAGTTTGCTGGCGACACGGTTGCTGTCGACTTTGTAGCTGCCATCGGCAATCGCGGCTTTCAACTCGGCCACTCGGGCTTTGTCGACGGCAGGCTGATCGCGCAGCGTGTCAGTGACCTTCTGCAACTGTTGAGCCTCATTGCTGATGTGTACCGATTCCCCGCTTTTGACGGTACTGGCCTGTTCGGCCGGGGTACTCAGCGGCGCGGATTTGCCGGCTTCGGCGGTTTCCCTGGCTGCGCTGGTACGGGTAATGCCCGTCGGTGGCGAGGAACTGTTCAATCGGCTGAAATCGATGACCATGATAAAAACCTCTGGGTATTTGGACGCTTGCCATGTTTTCGGCCATACCCGGGAAAACTTTAGGCCCACTTATCAATGAGCTTGCGCGCGTCAGCGCTTGCCCTGCATGGAGCACAGTTTAGGGAACAGTCGGGTGGCGCGCCACATCTTCACCCCACAGAGCACCCTACATGGCCACTTCCACCTGGCCAGGCGCGATGACTTGCGCCTTGATGACCCGCTTGGAGTTGAGATTCTTCACTCGAATCTGTTCACGCATACCGCCGTTGGACAGTGCTTCACCCGGCATGCGCACGCTGAGCGTACCACTGCGGGCGATAATCACCACCTGGTCGCCCTTGCTGATGACTTCAGCCTGTTCCAGATTCACCAGGGTAATGACCTGGTCAGCGACCATGGGTCGGGTCAGTTTCTGCCCGATCGCCTGGTCGACCGACGTCAGGTAACCCTGACTGATCAGGCTGATGTCACGTTCGCGCAACGTCACGTCCTCGGGCTCGACAATACCCGCGCGGCGCAGGGGCCGGCTGGTGGTCACGATGTCGCGAAACAGGCGTACTTGAGCGGGCACGAAGACTGTCCAGGGGGACGCACCCTCGCAGCGAACCCTGACCGTGACCCGACCCAGCGGCCTGGCCGGGCTCTCGAGGGTGGCTGTCAATTCCTTGTCGCACATCGGCATGCGCAGTCGCGGGTCGAGCGGGTTGACCTGGATCTCGTAACGGCCTTCCGTTTGACTGCTCGCCAGATAGTCTTCGACGGTGAATTCAAGAAAGCCCTGAGTGACGCCGATAAGCATGTCAGGCAAGGTAACCGTGTCAGCAATGGCAGGACTGCCGGCGTTGAACAGGCACACGGCCGACAGCACGCCGCACCAGCGGCGGCAGTTGGAGGTCAGGCGTCGGAAAAATGTCAGGTCTGGGTTCATAAGGGTTAAAAAGCAAGCGCCGTGCCGTTTAGTGATGAATGCGCGTCGCAACACACTTAGCGTTGGTGTAGGAGTCTGGGCATGGCGGGTGTAATGGATTCGGTAAACCAGCGCACGCAACTGGTTGGGCAGAATCGCCTTGAGCTGTTGTTGTTCCGTCTCGACGGCCAGCAGTTGTATGGGATCAACGTATTCAAGGTTCGTGAGGTGCTGCAATGCCCCAAGCTGACCCTGATACCCAAGTCCAATCCTGTGGTGTGCGGTGTAGCGAGTATTCGTGGGGCGACTATTCCGATTCTCGATCTGGCGATGGCGACCGGTTCCGGTCGGTTGCGTGATCAAAGCAATCCCTTCGTGATCATCACGGAGTACAACACCAAGACCCAGGGTTTCCTGGTGCGCTCGGTGGAACGCATCGTCAACATGAACTGGGAGGAGATCCATCCGCCGCCCAAGGGCACGGGGCGCGATCATTACCTGACGGCGGTGACCCGGGTCGACGATCAGCTGGTCGAAATCATCGACGTCGAGAAGGTGCTGGCGGAAGTGGCGCCGACACCGGAAGCGATTTCCGTCGGCGTGGTGGATGTCGACACCCGGCACAAGGCGTTGTCCTTGCGCGTGTTGACGGTCGACGACTCGTCGGTGGCGCGCAAGCAAGTCTCGCGTTGCCTGCAAACGGTCGGTGTCGAAGTGGTGGCGTTGAACGACGGCCGGCAAGCGCTGAATTACCTGCGCAAGTTGGTCGAGGAGGGCAAGAAGCCGGAAGAGGAGTTCCTGATGATGATTTCCGACATCGAGATGCCGGAAATGGACGGGTACACCCTGACGGCCGAGATCCGCAACGACCCGCGCATGCAAAAGCTGCATATCATCCTGCATACTTCGTTGTCGGGTGTGTTCAATGAGGCGATGGTCAAGAAAGTCGGTGCCGATGACTTCCTGGCAAAATTCCGTCCTGATGACTTGGCATCCCGGGTAGTCGACCGGATCAAAGCAGCAGACATCAGCTAGGGGCCTTCTGCCCCTGGCGGTCAACACGATTTAAGAGGCGGTATCTTTGTCTACGGGTAATTTGGATTTCGAACAGTTCCGGGTATTCCTGGAAAAAGCCTGTGGCATTTTGCTCGGTGAAAACAAGCAGTACCTGGTCGCGAGCCGTCTCAATAAACTGATGGAGCAGCAAGGCATCAAGTCCCTGGGTGAGCTGGTCCAGCGCACCCAGACCCAGCCGCGCAGCGGTTTGCGCGAGAGGGTGGTGGACGCCATGACCACCAACGAAACCCTGTGGTTTCGTGACACCTATCCGTTTGAAGTGTTGAAGAACAAGGTGTTGCCCGAAGCGATCAAGGCCGCCCCTGGCCAGCGTCTACGGATCTGGTCGGCGGCGTGCTCGTCGGGTCAGGAACCGTATTCGCTGTCGATGTCGATCGATGAATTCGAGCGGGTCAACATGGGCCAGTTGAAGCAGGGGGTGCAGATCGTTGCCACCGACCTGTCCAGCATCATGCTGGCCAATTGCAAGAGCGGCGAGTACGACAGCCTGGCCATCGGCCGCGGTCTGTCGCCCGAGCGCCTGCAGCGTTATTTCGACCCCAAAGAGCCGGGACGCTGGGCCATCAAGGCACCGATCAAGAGCCGGGTGGAGTTCCGCTCGTTCAACCTGCTGGACAGCTACGCGAGCCTGGGCAAGTTCGACATCGTGTTCTGCCGCAACGTGCTGATCTACTTCTCCGCCGAGGTGAAGAAGGACATCCTGTTGCGGATTCATGGCACGTTGAAGCGCGGCGGTTATCTGTTCCTCGGTGCTTCTGAGGCACTGAATGGTTTACCGGATCATTACCAGATGGTTCAGTGCAGCCCGGGGATTATTTACCAGGCGAAGTGATTGAGTGGCAGCATCAAACAACGGGAGTCCTCAATGGCTCCCGTTTTTTATGCCAAGTGATTTTCCGCCGACACCACGTCCGGTGTAGGAGCCGGCTTGCCGGCGATAGCGGCGGGTCAGTCAACGCATTTGTCGACTGGACGGACGCCTTCGCCGGCAAGCCGGCTCTTACAGGGGATGGTGGTGTTTCGCAAATCGGTGTGAAGCGGCAGAAAAGCGGCAGCCTGCGGAAACCGGTTGCCGCTTTTCTGGCATTGCCGCCTTGCCCCTGCCCGCAAAGCCCCGGTTTACGGGCTTTTTTGAATTGGCACGACGCTTGCTAAGCTCATCCTACGAAAAATCAGGTCACCCGAAGGTTTCCCGACATGAGCATCAGCTTCGATAAAGCGCTCGGTATCCACGAACAGGCCCTGGGCTTTCGCGCCAAGCGTGCCGAAGTTCTGGCCAACAACATCGCCAACGCCGACACCCCGAACTACAAGGCGCGGGACCTGGACTTCTCGGCAGTGCTCGCCGCGCAGAACGAAAAGACCAAGAGCGGCTCTTTCGCCTTGAACATGACCAACAACCGTCATATCGAAGCCGAAGGCCTGGGCAATGGCGATGAGTCGCTGCTGTACCGCACGCCGATGCAGGCGTCGATCGACCAGAACACCGTGGACGCCCAGCTTGAGCAATCGGCCTACGCGGAGAACTCGGTCAACTTCCAGGCCAGCTTTACCCTGCTCAACAGCAAATTCAAAGGGTTGATCTCAGCCCTTCGTGGAGAATGATTCATGTCCCTCGCCAGCGTTTTCAACATTGCCGGTAGCGGCATGAGTGCCCAGACCACTCGCTTGAACACCGTCGCCAGTAACATCGCCAACGCCGAGACCGTCTCGTCGAGCATCGACCAGACCTACCGCGCGCGTCACCCGGTGTTCGCCACCATGTTCCAGGGCGCCCAGAGTGGCGGCGGCGACTCATTGTTCCAGAACCAGGACGCCGCCGGCCAGGGTGTGCAAGTGCTGGGCGTGGTCGAAGACCAGAGCGATCTGGACGCACGGTACGAGCCGAACCATCCGGCGGCTGACGCCAAGGGCTACGTGTATTACCCCAACGTCAACGTGGTGGAAGAAATGGCCGACATGATTTCCGCGAGCCGTTCGTTCCAGACCAACGCCGAAATGATGAACACCGCCAAGACCATGATGCAGAAGGTCCTGACCCTGGGTCAGTGATAAGGGACGACTCAGATGAGTGTGATTGATACCACCAGTGGCTTGAACCTCAACGACATCCTGGCCAACTCCTCGATCAAGACCAATACCAACACCGACGGACTGGCGTCGGCAACGAACAGCGCCACCGGCAAAAACGCCCTGGGCAAGGATGCGTTCCTGCAGTTGCTGGTCACCCAGCTGAAAAACCAGAACCCGCTGGAGCCGCAGGACAACGGCGAATTCGTCGCGCAATTGGCGCAGTTCAGCAGCCTGGAGGGGATCACCTCGCTTAACGACACGGTGACGGGCCTTGCCAGCAACTACAACTCGTCCCAGGCGTTGCAGGCTTCGTCGCTGGTGGGGCGTTCGGTCATCGCACCGGGCGACAAAGCCGTGGTCGACACGTCGAAGAGTATGACCGGCACGGTGGTGATCCCGGATTCAGTGCCCGCAGCCACTTTGAAAATCACCGACAAGGATGGCAAAGCCGTTCGCACCATCGACCTGGGCAGTCAGTCGGCCGGCAATGCCAGCTTCATCTGGGACGGCAAGGACGATGCAGGCAAGACGGTTGAGTCGGGTACTTACTCCTTCGCCGCTGCGACCAGCATCGATGATCAAGCCGTGGCGCTGATCACCTATCTGCCGGCGACCGTCAACAGCGTGACCATCAGCCAGACCGGCGGTGAGTTGATGCTCAACCTGGCCGGGCTGGGCAGCATCGCCCTGTCCAAAGTACAAACCATTGGTATGTAGAGCCGACTAACACGGCACAAAGGAGTGGAATATGTCTTTCAATATCGGCCTTAGCGGTCTCTATGCAGCCAACAAACAACTGGACGTGACCGGCAACAACATCGCCAACGTCGCGACCACCGGTTTCAAATCGTCCCGTGCCGAATTCCAGGACGTTTATTCGGCGAGCAAGCTGGGTACCGGCAGCAAGGCCGTCGGTAGCGGAGTGCGCCTGGCCAACGTCGCCCAGCAGTTCACCCAGGGCGACATCAACAACACCGGCAACGTGTTGGACATGGGCATCAACGGTTCAGGCTTCTTCGTACTGAATGACAGCGGTTCGCTGTCCTACACCCGTGCCGGTACGTTCAAGGTCGACAAGGAAGGCTACGTCACCAACACCGACGGCTCTGCGCGTCTGCAGGGCTACGGTGTGGATGCCAACGGCAAGATTCGGAACGGTGTGTTGACCGACCTGCGTATCGACACGTCGAACCTGGCACCGAAGACCACCACCACCGTGTCGTCGACGATCAACCTGAACTCCACGGCTGGCGTGATCGATCAGTCGATTGCCGCCAACAGGTTCGATCCGACCAAGCAGGCCACCTTCACCGAACAATTCAGCACCCCGATTTTCGACAGCCAGGGTAACCAGCACGTCATGGATCAATACATGGTCAAGACGGGCCCCAATACCTGGGACACCTACACCCTGATCGATGGCCGCAACCCGGACGGCACCGACCCTACTGTCGTTACTACCCCTGCGATCCCTGCTGTTCCTGCTACCACTGGCAGCCCTGCCATCCCTCCTGACCCTGCTATCCCTGGTGACCTTGGTACCCCCGCTGTTCTTGCTACCGCTGGCAGCCCTGCCGTCCCTGCTGTCATGGCCAACCCTGCGATCCCGTCGACCATGACGTTCGATTCGAGCGGCAAGCTGGTTTCGGTCAGCACTCCGGTGAGCCCGCCGACCACTCCACCCACCGCGACTCTCGGCAACGATCTGAAGATCACCGACTGGAAGCCGGGCACTGTGACCGATGGCGTCTGGAAGGCCAACGGCGCCGCCGCCAACCCGGCGGGCTTGACCATCGCCATGGGCATCACGACGCAGTACAACGCCGATACCGCGCGTTCGATTCCTGCGCAGGATGGTTACGCCACCGGCCAGATCACCAGCCTGAGCATCGACGGTAGCGGGGTGTTGCTGGCCAACTTCAGCAACTACCAAACCAAGGCTATCGGCCAGATCTCGCTCGCCAGCTTCACCAACGAACAAGGTTTGCAGCCTATTGGCGGCTCCAGCTGGAAAGAATCCTATGCGTCGGGCATGCCCGGCTTTGATTCGCCGCAAAGCGGTAGCCTGGGGATGATCGAATCCAACGCGCTGGAAGAGTCCAACGTCAACCTGACCAATGAACTGGTCGACTTGATCAAGGGCCAGAGCAACTACCAGGCGAATGCCAAGACCATCTCCACCCAGAGCACCATCATGCAGACCATCATTCAGATGGCGTGATGTGGGTCGGATAGCGTTTTACAAAGAGCCCCTCGGAAGAGGGGCTTTTTTGTGGAAGATTTAAAAGGGGCCAAAAAGAAAACCCCCGACAAGCCGGAGGCTCATCGGGGGTTTCAGGTAAAGCGCCTTGCGGCGCCTACCGGCTCAGCTTATTGGCAAGCTTCGCAATCCGGTTCGTCGATGGCGCATGCCTTCGGCACTGGAGCAGGGCCGGCTGGCGCTGCCAGGACCGAGTCGTCACCGTGGTTGCCGCCGCTGGAAACAGCGTTCAGCTTGCCGGTGTTGATGGTCGACTTCTCGGTGCTGGTCGCAGCCAGGGCACGGAGGTAGTAAGTGGTTTTCAGGCCACGGTACCAGGCCATGCGGTAGGTCACGTCCAGCTTCTTGCCCGATGCGCCGGCGATGTACAGGTTCAGCGATTGAGCCTGGTCGATCCACTTCTGACGACGGCTGGCCGCGTCAACGATCCACTTGGTGTCCACTTCGAAGGCGGTCGCGTAGAGCTCTTTGAGTTCTTGCGGGATGCGCTCGATCTGTTGCACCGAACCGTCGTAGTACTTCAGGTCGTTGATCATGACCGAGTCCCACAGACCGCGAGCCTTCAGGTCGCGAACCAGGTACGGGTTGATCACGGTGAATTCGCCCGACAGGTTCGATTTCACATAAAGGTTCTGATAAGTCGGTTCGATCGACTGCGATACGCCAGTGATGTTGGCGATGGTCGCGGTCGGTGCGATGGCCATGATGTTGGAGTTGCGAATGCCTTTCTGCACGCGGGCACGAACCGGTGCCCAGTCCAGGGATTCGTTCAGGTCAACGTCGATGTACTTCTGGCCACGTTGCTCGATCAGGATCTGTTGCGAATCCAGCGGCAGGATGCCCTTGGACCACAGCGAACCCTGGAACGTCTCGTAGGCGCCGCGCTCATCGGCGAGGTCGCAGGACGCCTGGATCGCGTAGTAGCTGACCGCTTCCATCGACTTGTCGGCGAACTCGACGGCAGCGTCGGAACCGTAAGGAATGTGCTGCAGGTACAGCGCGTCCTGGAAGCCCATGATGCCCAGACCGACCGGACGGTGCTTGAAGTTGGAGTTCTTCGCTTGCGGCACCGAGTAGTAGTTGATGTCGATCACGTTATCGAGCATGCGCACGGCGGTGTTCACGGTGCGTTCCAGCTTGGCGGTGTCCAGCTTGCCGTTGGTGATGTGGTTCGGCAGGTTGATCGAACCCAGGTTGCAAACGGCGATTTCGTCCTTGTTGGTGTTCAAGGTGATCTCGGTGCACAGGTTCGAGCTGTGAACCACACCGACGTGCTGCTGCGGGCTGCGCAGGTTGCACGGGTCTTTGAAGGTCAGCCATGGGTGGCCGGTTTCAAACAGCATGGACAGCATCTTGCGCCACAGGTCTTTGGCCTGGATGGTCTTGAACAGCTTGATCTTGCCCGGGTACTGGGACAGGGCTTCGTAGTACTCGTAGCGCTCTTCGAAGGCCTTGCCGGTCAGGTCGTGCAGGTCCGGCACTTCGGATGGCGAGAACAAGGTCCACTGACCGTCATCGAAGACGCGCTTCATGAACAGGTCAGGGATCCAGTTGGCGGTGTTCATGTCGTGGGTACGACGACGATCATCACCGGTGTTCTTGCGCAGCTCGATGAACTCTTCGATGTCCATGTGCCAGGTTTCCAGGTAGGCACAGACAGCGCCTTTGCGCTTGCCACCCTGGTTAACGGCAACGGCGGTGTCGTTCACCACTTTCAGGAACGGAACAACGCCCTGGGATTTGCCGTTGGTGCCCTTGATGTACGAGCCCAATGCACGCACCGGGGTCCAGTCGTTGCCCAGGCCACCGGCGAATTTCGACAACATGGCGTTGTCGTGGATCGCGTGGTAGATGCCCGACAGGTCATCCGGCACGGTGGTCAGGTAGCAGCTCGACAGCTGTGGACGCAGGGTGCCGGCGTTGAACAGGGTCGGGGTCGAGGACATGTAGTCGAAGGACGACAACAGGTTGTAGAACTCGATCGCGCGATCTTCCTTGTTCTTCTCTTCGATCGCCAGGCCCATGGCCACGCGCATGAAGAAGATCTGCGGCAGTTCGAAACGGATACCGTCCTTGTGGATGAAGTAACGGTCGTACAGGGTTTGCAGGCCCAGGTAGGTGAACTGCTGATCGCGCTCGTGGTTGATCGCCTTGCCGAGTTTTTCCAGGTCGAAGGTGGCCAGGACCGGGTTCAGCAATTCGAATTGGATACCCTTGGCGATGTACGCAGGCAAGGCCTTGGCGTACAGGTCGACCATTTCGTGGTGGGTCGCGCTTTCGGCGACTTCCAGGAAGTTCAGGCCTTCGGCACGCAGGGTGTCCATCAACAGGCGAGCGGTCACGAACGAGTAGTTCGGTTCGCGTTCAACCAGGGTACGGGCGGTCATCACCAGGGCGGTGTTGACGTCGGTCAGGGCCACGCCGTCGTACAGGTTCTTCAGGGTTTCGCGCTGGATCAGGGCGCCGTCGACTTCTTCCAGGCCTTCGCACGCTTCGGTGACGATGGTATTCAGGCGGCCCATGTCCAGCGGTGCGAACGTGCCATCGGCGCGGGTGATGCGGATCGACGGGTGAGCGTCGACCGCGGCCTCGGCCGGTGCGTGGGCGGCGCGTTCTTTCGAGCGGCCGTCGCGGTAGATCACGTAGTCGCGAGCCACTTTCTGCTCGCCGGCACGCATCAGGGCCAGTTCGACCTGGTCCTGGATTTCTTCGATGTGGATGGTGCCGCCCGATGGCATGCGACGCTTGAAGGTCGCGGTGACCTGTTCGGTCAGGCGGGCCACGGTGTCGTGGATTCGCGACGAAGCGGCAGCGGTGCCGCCCTCAACTGCGAGGAACGCTTTGGTGATGGCGACGGTAATCTTGTCATCGGTGTAAGGAACGACAGTGCCGTTACGCTTGATCACGCGCAGTTGACCCGGCGCGGTCGCGGACAGATCCGAAGTCGAATCAGCGGCCTGCGGCAAGGTACCCTGCGGGTTCTCGCGAGTTGTGTCGGTTTGCATGGGGGGTTGTCTCCACATTCTCTATGTTTGTTTGGGCACCATCACGGTGCTCACCGTTCCGTCCTGAAGCACTACAACCGGCCAGGGGCCGGGCATACCAACTTCGGGACAGATCAGGAAGGGGCTACAGGGCGCCGCTTCCATGCCGAACTATTTTGGTCCCAGGCCTTGGGCCTGAAACCGGGATCCTTTTGAGTGACAGCAACTGACTGCAACACCCGTACCGTTATCGCCGTTTTCGGCTCAAGAACAGTAGCCATCCGCATGCGCGATTTGGTCTTCCAAAAATACGTTTGGTTCAACCGGACAGAGGCAATAAAAGCGCTTGAAATCGGTGTCTGGTTTGTGTTTGGTTTTTGATGCAAACCCCTACATGTAGGGTTTTTTTTCGCGCAGCGCTACAAGATAATGCGTTTTGGGGGGTGTTGCAACGTACTAACCTGTGGATAAGCCTGTGCGTAAATTGTGTGTGAAAGTTGGAACATGCGTGTAGGCCGCGACTGCACTGGAGCGGACCGATTTTCACTGATTTTCAATGTTTGAAAACGATCAGTCGGATTTTTAAGGGCGCGAACCCTACCACAAAAAATCGGCATGGCCGAACGCATTTGCCGGCTTGTGTTCTCGACGAGTGGCGTTTATACCATCGACCACTGCATACGCATTCTTATCCCCCTGGTCATTACAAAAAGACGGGCGGATGCTTTCTTATTTCGTGTTGTTGGCAAGCAGAGGTCACCGTGGAGCAAGAAGCCTGGCAGATATTGATTGTGGAAGACGACCAGCGTCTGGCCGAATTGACCCGCGAATACCTCGAGGCCAACGGTCTGCGTGTGTCGATCGAGGGCAATGGCGCCCTGGCAGCGGCCCGCATCATCGCTGAGCAGCCGGATCTGGTGATCCTCGACCTGATGCTGCCGGGCGAGGATGGCCTGAGCATCTGTCGCAAGGTCCGGGAGCGTTTCGATGGCCCGATCCTGATGCTCACGGCTCGAAGCGACGACACCGATCAAATTCTGGGCCTGGACCTGGGGGCTGACGATTATGTCTGCAAACCGGTGCGCCCCCGGTTGCTGCTGGCGCGCATCCAGGCCTTGCTGCGGCGCAGTGAAGTCCCCGAAGCCACCCCGGAAAAGCTTCGGCGCCTGCAATTCGGTCCGTTGGTGGTGGACAACGCGTTGCGTGAAGCCTGGCTCAATGACCACGGTATCGAGCTGACCAGCGCCGAGTTCGACCTGCTCTGGCTGCTGGTGGCCAATGCCGGGCGCATCCTGTCCCGGGAAGAAATATTCACCGCGTTGCGTGGCATCGGCTATGACGGCCAGGATCGCTCCATCGACGTGCGCATCTCGCGTATTCGCCCCAAGATTGGCGACGATCCAGAGCATCCGCGGCTGATCAAGACCATCCGCAGCAAAGGCTATTTGTTCGTTCCAGAGGCCTGCACCCTGTGAATTCGATCTTCCTGCGCATTTATGGTGGCATGTGCGCGGCGTTGATTCTGGTGGCGGTACTGGGCGTACTGGCCTTGCACTTGCTCAATCAGGTGCGCGGCGAGCAATACCGTGAACGCCTGGCCCACGGCACGTTTGCCCTGATGGCCGACAATCTGCAGCCGATGAAACCGACGGAGCGCCACCGGACCCTGCTGGTGTGGGAGCGCCTGCTCGGGATTCCCCTGGCGTTGAAAACCTTCGACCAGACCGACCTCGATCTCACCCAGCGCACCCGCGTGTTGCGCGGTCAGGCGCTGGTGGAGCAGACCGGCCCGCACGCGGCGAAGGTTTACCGCCTGGTCAGTGACAAGGAACAGCTTGTACTGACGGGGGAGGTGCAGCAGATCAGCGAGCAATTGGCGCGGGCGACTATTTATCTGCTGGCGGATGAACTGGTGCGTGTCCCGGTGGCCGAGCAGCCCCGGCGTCTGACGCAATTAAAGGAAGAGAAGGGCTTCGGCTTTGATCTGCAACTGGTCACGGTCGACCAGGCCGACATGGACGAAGACCAGAGCCGCCGAGTGGCCGAGGGCGATACGGTGATGGCCCTGGGCAAAGGCGGCGATTCGATCCGAGTGTTCGCCGGCATGGTCGGTACGCCCTGGGTCTTGGAGATCGGTCCGCTGTACCAGATGAATCCTTACCCGCCGGAGTGGCTGGTGCTGATCGCGGCCCTAGGCTTGAGCCTGATCGGTTTGATCGTCTATTTATTGGTGCGCCAGCTGGAGCGACGTTTGCGTGGCCTGGAAGCCGCGGCCACGCGCATCGCCAAGGGCAGCCTGGAAACCCGGGTGCCGGCACGCGGTGCGGACTCGGTAGGGCGCCTGGCGTCGGCGTTCAATGGCATGGCCGAGCACTTGCAGCAGTTGTTGGCGATTCAGCGCGAATTGGTACGCGCGGTGTCCCATGAGTTGCGCACACCGGTGGCACGCCTGCGATTTGGCCTGGAGATGATCGGTTCGGCCACTACCCCGCAGGCGCTGGAGAAGTACCGCGAAGGCATGGACCATGACATCGAGGATCTCGATCGTCTGGTGGACGAGATGCTGACTTATGCGCGCTTGGAGCAGGGCTCGCCGGCGTTGAACTTCCAGCGCATCGACTGGATGCCTTGGTCAACCAGGTGATCGAGGAACTGGCCCCGCTGCGGGCTGAAGTCACGGTGCGACGCGGCCTGTGCCTGTCGGCCGCCGATTGCGACGACGCCTGGGTCGAGGCCGAGCCGCGCTACCTGCACCGGGCGTTGCAGAATCTGGTGAGCAATGCCATGCGCCACGCTCAATCGCGGGTGACGGTCAGCTATCAAGTGGGGCAGCAGCGCTGTCGGGTGGATGTCGAGGATGACGGGCCGGGCGTGCCGGAATTGTCGTGGGAGAAGATCTTCACCCCGTTCCTGCGCCTCGATGACAGCCGCACCCGGGCGTCGGGCGGGCATGGCTTGGGGTTGTCCATCGTGCGACGGATCATCCATTGGCATGGTGGGCGCGCGTTGATCAGCAAGAGCAAGCGTTTGGGCGGGGCGTGTTTCAGCCTGAGTTGGCCGAGGAATCAGGAGAAGCGTTGAGATTTTTGTTGAATGTTCGACCGCTTTCGCGAGCAAGCCCGCCCGCATTGGATCTGTGTCGGGCACATATTCCAGGTACACCTCAGGTCCAATGTGGGAGCGGGCTTGCTCGCGAAGAGGCCCTCACAGGCACCTCAAAATGTTCAGGCCTTGATACTGACCAGACTCAACAACTGCCCATCCATCACCGCAAACTGCGCATCCAGCTCGGTGCCATTGCGCCATTCGCTGGACAGGTCGGTGAGCAATCGCACGCGCACTTCACCCTTTTCGCTCCACTCCAGCACTTCCGCATGTTCAAAATAGAACCGCTGCCGAACGATCGGGTACAGCGCCTTGAACACACTTTCCTTCACCGAAAACGTCAGCGTCACCAGCAGCGCCAGCTGATCCCGACGGCCTGCGTTCATGCGCTGCAACTCCGGCGCGGTCAGGATTTCGCCGGCCAGGCGTTCGGCCCGGTCGGGGGCAAGCAGGTTTTCCAGGTCCATGCCCAGCCCGCGCCAGTGGCTTTTCTTCGCGACGATCGCCGCCGCCCGGCCGGTGCTGTGGGTGATCGAACCCGTGATATGTGACGGCCACACCGGTGCCCGGTCCTCACCGATGGCCGGGATAAAGTCCAGTCCTTCCAAGGCTTGCAATGCCGCCCGAGCGCAGACCCGTCCGGCGAGAAACTCCGCCTGGCGCTTGGCGACCGAGCGCTGGATGCTGGCTGGCGGCTCGATGGCACTGCGTTGAAAATCATCGCTGGCCAATTGTGCGGTATTGAAGTGAGTGCCCAACAGGACCGTATCGGGCAGCACCAAGGGTAGCGGCCAATCGGCATCGAGAGGGGTGCAGCAGGCGGGTAGGGCAGGGGCGCGATTCATGTCGGCATTTTGCCGGGTTGCCCGGGTGCTGGGTAGTCCTGGCGTAAAACCGCGGTGAGCCATTCGCGGTCTACCTGATCAGCCAAAGATCTTCTTGAAGAACGCCTGCATATCCGCCCACGACTGTTCATCCGCCGCCTTGCTGTAACCGATATCCGGTCCGCCATGATCACCATGGCCGAGACGATCCGCATCGGGATTGCTGAACCCATGCTTGGCGCCTTCAAGGCTGACGAATTGATAGTCGGCCCCCGCCTTGTCCATCTCCGCCTTGAACGCCGCGACGTTATCCGCAGTGACCATACTGTCCAGGGCGCCATGCTCGACGAGGATTTTGGCCTTTACGCTGCCTGGCGTCGCTGGCGTTTTGGTGGCCAACGCGCCGTGGAAGCTCACCACGCCCGCCAGTGGCAAGCCCTGGCGTGCCGCGTTCAACACCACCGCGCCACCGAAGCAATAACCGATCGCCGCAATTTTTTCCGGGTCGGTCTGCGTCTGTTTCTTCAACAGGTCGAGCCCGGCCTGGAAGCGCGCGCTGGCTGCAGCACTGTCTTTCAGCGCCGCCTGCATGAATGCCATGGCGTCCTTCGGATGTTCTGTGTTCTGGCCATCGCCATACATGTCGATGGCCAGGGCGCTATAGCCCAGTCCGGCCAGATCCCGAGCGCGACGCTTGGTGTATTCGTTGAGCCCCCACCATTCATGCACCACGACCACGCCCGGGCGCTGACCTTTGATGGCGTCGTCGTAGGCGTAGTAACCGATCAGCCGGGTGCCGTCGCTACTTTGGTAAGGAATCTCCTGGGTCTTGATGGCGGCCTGGGTCAGCCCGCTGACGACCAGCAAGAAGAGAGCAAAGAGCATGCGCATGGTCAGAACTCCTGCAGGAAAATCATCGAAACAGCTGGGTGAATCTGGTTCAGCTCAGGTTAAGCGCGTGTTCAGGGGGCGTTCAGGGCAGGGTCGGTAATCTTGCCTCGTAGCCAAACAACATGCCACTCACTAGGAGTTTCACCCATGACTGGATTCAAAAAACTGCTTCTGGCTCTCACCGTAATGGGCGCGAGCACGGCAGCGTTCGCCGACGACACTTTCGCCGGCCTTACTTATGGACAGACCAGCGACAAGGTCAAAAAGTCCCGCGCCCTGAGCGACAACCTCGATCGCCCGAACGCCAACGGCGTAATCGACAAGGATAATACCTGGGGCGTGCGCCTGGGTCGGCAAAGCAGCCACGGCCGCTATTACGCCACTTACGACAATGTGTCGGGGTCGCACAATGGCATTAAAGTGCGTCAGGAAAACCTGCTGGGCAGCTACGATTTTTTCTACCCGGGCGGTGGCAGCACCAAGCTGTTCGGCGGCGTCTCGGGCGGGTTGACCAAAGCGAGTCAGGAATCGACAGGCTTCAGCCGCGATACCAACGTCGGTTACACCTATGGTGCGCAGGCAGGTGTTTTGCAACAGCTTTCGCGAAACACGTCGGTTGAACTGGGTTACCGTTACCTGCGCACCAATGCCGGCACCGAGATGCGCGACCACAGCGGCAGCAAACAGGGTTCGCTGAGCATGAACAGCAGTTCCCAGGCCTACGTTTCCGCTAATTACGCTTTCTAAAAAGCGTTCGCGACAGGCCGGTACCGGATCAACCCAGGAGGCTGATCCGGCGTCGCCCTGTCAGTCATCAAGGTGCGCCGTTAGCGCCTCAAGATGTTGATTTGCCCGGGAGGGCGTTATGAAACTGCTGGTCGTCGAAGATGAAGCGCTGTTGCGCCATCACCTGCAAACCCGCCTGACGGATAGCGGCCATGTGGTCGAGTCCGTGGCCAACGCCACCGAGGCGCTGTATCAGACCGGGCAATTCAACCATGACCTGGCGGTGATCGATCTCGGCTTGCCGGGCATGGGCGGGCTGGACCTGATCCGTCAACTGCGCTCGCAGGGCAAGACCTTTCCGATACTGATCCTCACCGCACGCGGCAACTGGCAGGACAAGGTCGAAGGCCTTGCGGCCGGTGCCGATGACTATGTGGTCAAACCGTTCCAGTTCGAAGAACTGGACGCTCGGCTGAATGCCTTGCTCCGTCGCTCCAGCGGGTTCACCCAGTCGACCATTGTTGCCGGGCCGCTGCTGCTGGACCTCAATCGCAAGCAGGCATCCCTCGATGGTCAGCCGCTGGCACTGACTGCGTTCGAATACCGGATTCTCGAGTACCTGATGCTCCATCACCAACAGGCGGTGCCCAAGGACCGCTTGATGGAGCAGTTGTATCCGGACGACGACGAGCGCGATCCGAACGTGATCGAGGTGCTGGTCGGCCGTCTGCGCCGAAAACTGGAGGGACCGGCCTGCTTCAAGCCGATCGATACCGTGCGGGGCCGTGGTTATCTGTTCAATGAGCGCTGCACTTGATCAGTTCTCTTCGAATTCGACTGATGCTCGCCGCCACGACCCTGGCGGTTTTGTTCATGCTCGCGTTGCTGCCGGCGATGCAGGGCGCGTTCAGCCTGGCATTGCAGGACGCCATAGAGCAGCGTCTGGCGTCGGACGTCACCACGTTGATCTCCGCCGCACGGGTAGAGAACAACCGCTTGCAGATGCCGGCACAATTGCCCGACGAGCGCTTCAACCTGGCCGACGGCCGGTTGCTCGGTTACATCTACAACCGTGAAGGTCGCGTGGTCTGGCGCTCGAAAGACACCCTTGAAGAGAACATCAATTACACACCGCGTTACGACGGGCGCGGTAACGAGTTCGCAAGGATTCGCGAAGACAATGGCCAGGAGTTCTTCGTCTATGACGTCGAGGTCAAACTGCTCGACGGCAAAAGTGCGGCGTTCAGTTTTGTCGCGCTGCAACCGCTGCGCGACTACGAAATCACCCTCAAACGCCTGCGGGAAAACCTTTACCTGGGCTTCGGCGCGGCCTTGCTGGTGTTGCTGGCGTTGCTGTGGATCGGTCTGACCTGGGGCTTGCAGGCGTTGCGCCGGCTGAGCCAGGAACTGGACGAGATCGAAAGCGGCACCCGCGACAGCCTCAGCGAACAACACCCTAGCGAATTGCTGCGCCTGACCGGTTCCCTGAACCGCTTGCTGCATGGCGAGCGCGAACAGCGCAGCCGATATCGCGATTCCCTGGATGATCTGGCCCACAGCCTGAAAACCCCCCTGACAGTGCTGCAAGGCGTCAGCGAGGACATGGCCCAGCGGCCGGCGGATCGCGATCAGGCCTGGGTCCTGCAAACCCAGATCGAGCGCATGAGCCAGCAGATCGGTTACCAGCTGCAGCGCGCCAGCCTGCGCAAAAGCGGACTTGTGCGACATCAGGTGCGCTTGCGTCCGGTATTGCAGAGCCTTTGCGACACGTTGGACAAGGTTTATCGCGACAAGCAGGTGCGGGTGACCATCGATGTGTCGGAGCCGTGTTATGTGCCGATCGAGCAGGGCGCCTTGCTGGAGATGTTGGGCAATCTGCTGGAAACCGCCTATCGCCTGTGTCTCGGCGAAGTGCGCATCAGCGCGTGCGAGATCCTGGACGGGATCGAATTGTGCGTCGAGGATGACGGCCCCGGGGTGCCGCCGGATCAGCGCGCGCGGATTCTGCAGCGCGGCGAACGCCTGGATCGCCAGCATCCGGGGCAGGGCATAGGCCTGGCGGTGGTCAAGGACATCATCGAAAGCTACAGCGCGAAGCTGACCCTGGATGATTCACCCCTGGGCGGGGCGGCGTTCCGGATTCAGATTCCGGTGGTATGACCTGAGTCTTGCGGGGTTCCCCTGCAACATAGAATCTCCCACAGGGTGAGTGGGTGTACGCAAGATCCATATGCACCCCAAAACACTGTGGGAGCGGGCTTGCCCGCGAAAGGGCCTTCAAATACACCGAAGTAATAGGCTTTGAAAATTCAATTCTCTTGGGCGCGGTAGGCCCCAGGCGTCAACCCCGTCCATTTCTTGAACGCTCGATGAAACGCCGAAGGCTCGGAAAACCCCAGCTGCTCGGCAATCTGTTGCAACGACAGATCCGCGCGCCCCAAGTGATAAATCGCAATGTCCCGGCGCAATTGGTCTTTGAGTTCCTGGAAGCTCGAACCCTCTTCACGCAAATGCCGTCGCAGCGTCTGCGGGCTGATGTGCAGGTGCGCCGCCACCGATTCCAGGTCAGGCCAGCATGAACGGTCGCGGCTGAGCAAACGCCGCAGCTGGCTACTCAGGCTGTCGCCGTCGTCGGGGCGCGACAACAGGTCGGCGGGAGACCGTTCGAGAAATCGCTTGAGGGTTCGCTCGTCCTGCAACAGCGGCATATTCAGGTAGCGGCTGTGAAACAGCAGGCTGCTCTGCGCCGCCTTGAACTGCAGCGGGCAGGAAAACAGCAAATCGTATTCCGCGCCGTGTTCGGGCCTTGGGTAGCTGAAAGTTGCCTGCTCCAGACGGATGCGCTGGCCGATCATCCAGCTGCCAAGCCGATGCCAGATCAGCAGCAGGCTCTCGCTGAGGAAATGGTCCGGGTCCCACAGCTGTGCATCGTCGAGGCTCAGGCGCACCCATTCGTCTTCGCGGCTCAGGCTCAGGTGGGGAGCTCCGGGAAACAGGCCGTAAAACAACAAGCCGCGATTGAGCGCGCTTTCCAGGTTGCGGCAGTGGATCACCGCATGACACATCATCGCGAAACTGCCGGGTTTGCTCGGGGCCGATCCGAAACCCAGGTATTCGTCGTCCAGTGCCAACCACAATCCCTGGATCAACCGGGTGAACTGCTCGGGCGCGATGCGGGCACGCGGCTCGTCGAGCCATTCGGCGCTGATCCCCAATCGCTGCAGCAGGTTCGAATAGTCGTACCCACGCCGGCGCGCCCCTCCCAGGACAGCGCGGGCGAAATGACTAGCGATGGTGCGTTCGCGCATAGAGGCAGGTCCGTCCGGTGAGCAGCGGATGGTAGCGGGGCACACGGGCTATCAACAAGGCGGATATCCGCCAAATTGCAGGACGCGACTTGGCCGATTGGCGGGATTCCGCCACGCTGCTGTGGCTGTTCAGAGTCCAGGAAAAACCTGTAACCCTTGATGTAATAAGGCTGTAGGACATTTCGCCGAAGGTGGCACGGGCCTTGCGATACAACCAGCAGATGCCTGCCGATGCGCAGCTCGACAAAACAAATCCCTCCAGTGCAGGAGGGTTCGCAAATGAGGTGTCGTCGACAACAGATGGAGGTTGTCGCGGGACGCTCTTGAGGAACTTTGCAATGACGACTCGTCAGCCACTGTATAAATCCCTGTATTTCCAGGTGATCGTTGCTATCGCCATCGGCATCCTGCTTGGTCACTTCTACCCGCAGACTGGTGTGGCCCTCAAGCCGCTGGGTGACGGGTTCATCAAACTGATCAAAATGATCATCGCGCCTATCATCTTCTGCACCGTTGTCAGCGGTATCGCCGGCATGCAGAACATGAAGTCGGTCGGCAAGACCGGCGGTTACGCGCTCTTGTACTTCGAAATCGTTTCGACCATCGCATTGCTGGTCGGTCTGGTGGTGGTCAATATCGTGCAGCCCGGTGCCGGCATGCACATCGACGTCACCACCCTGGATGCCTCCAAAGTCGCTCAGTATGTATCCGCCGGTGCCGATCAAAGCGTGGTGGGCTTCCTCCTGAATGTCATCCCGTCCACCATCGTCGGTGCGTTCGCCACGGGTGACATCCTGCAAGTGCTGATGTTCTCGGTGATCTTCGGTTTCGCCCTGCATCGCCTGGGTGCCTATGGCAAGCCGATCCTGGACTTCATCGATCGTTTCGCCCACGTGATGTTCAACATCATCAACATGATCATGAAACTCGCGCCAATCGGTGCCTTCGGTGCCATGGCGTTCACCATCGGCGCCTACGGTGTCGGCTCGCTGGTGCAACTGGGTCAGTTGATGGCCTGCTTCTACATCACGTGCCTGTTGTTCGTCCTGGTGGTGTTGGGCGGTATCGCTCGCGCCCACGGTTTCAGCGTGCTGAAAGTGATCCGTTATATCCGTGAAGAGCTGCTGATCGTGCTGGGGACTTCCTCCTCGGAATCGGTACTGCCACGCATGCTGATCAAGATGGAGCGTCTGGGCGCACAGAAATCCGTTGTAGGCCTGGTGATCCCGACCGGTTACTCGTTCAACCTCGACGGTACTGCGATCTACCTGACCATGGCGGCGGTGTTTATTGCCCAGGCCACTGACACTCACATGGACCTCTCTCACCAGATCACGCTGCTGGTGGTGTTGCTGCTGTCCTCCAAAGGCGCTGCGGGCGTGACCGGCAGTGGCTTCATCGTACTGGCTGCGACCCTGTCTGCGGTCGGCCATCTGCCGGTTGCCGGCCTGGCGCTGATCCTGGGTATCGACCGCTTCATGTCCGAAGCCCGTGCCCTGACCAACCTGGTGGGCAATGCGGTGGCTACCCTGGTCGTGGCCAAATGGGTCAAGGAACTGGATGTCGATGTGATGCACGCCGAACTGGCTTCCGGTGGTCGCGGCATCGCCGACGAGCGTGAAGAAGATGACCTGGGCGTGACCGAAGGCCCAACCCCGAACGGCGTCAAGTAACGCTCGCTTCACCGCGACTCAGGCTGCAATGAAAAACCCGCTTCGGCGGGTTTTTTGTGGGCGGCGATCTGAGCGCAACAGTCAGCGCAACTGACGCAAAAGGTGATTGCCGCAATGCCGATGGCTGCCTAGTCTGGGGGGATCGTTTACGGAGAAGACCCATGCTCGGTCCATTGGCATCGCTCAAGATTCTGGATTTCTCTACATTGTTGCCGGGGCCGTTTGCCTCGCTGTTGTTGGCGGACATGGGCGCCGAGGTGTTGCGCATCGAATCGCCGAGCCGCATGGACCTGCTGCGGGTGCTGCCGCCCCATGACCAGGGTGTCTCGGCCAGCCACGCCTACCTCAATCGCAACAAGCGCAGCCTGGCGCTGGACCTCAAGCAGCCGCAAGCGCTGGAGGTGATCAAGCAATTGCTGCAGGACTACGACATCGTGCTGGAGCAGTTCCGCCCCGGCGTAATGGAGCGTCTGGGCCTGGGTTATGAAGCCTTGAAGGCGATCAATCCGAAACTGATTTACGTGTCGATCACCGGTTACGGTCAGACCGGCCCTTACAAGGACCGCGCCGGCCATGACATCAATTACCTGGCGCTGGCAGGGCTGGCCAGTTACACCGGTCGCGCCGACAGCGGGCCGTTGCCCTTGGGCATGCAAGTGGCGGATGTCGCTGGTGGCTCTTTGCACGGGGTGATAGGCCTGTTGGCCGCGGTGATCGCCCGTCAACAAAGCGGCTCAGGACAATATCTGGATGTGAGCATGACCGATTGCGTATTTAGTCTGAACGCCATGGCCGGCGCCGGTTATCTGGCCTGTGGCGCGGAGCCGCACTGGGACGACCAGATGCTCAATGGTGGCAGTTTCTACGACTATTACCGTTCCCGCGACGGCCGCTGGTTATCGGTGGGTAGCCTGGAACCGCCGTTCATGAAGCAAATGTGTACGGCATTGGGGCTGGAGGAGCTGGCAGCCTTGGGTTTGTCGCCTGAACCGGCGCAGCAGAAGAAACTCAAGGAGGCGCTGAAGACCGAATTCGAGAAACACGACTTTGGTGAATTGTGCGCGCTGTTCGCCGAGCTCGATGCCTGTGTCGAACCGGTATTGAATCTGGGCGAAGCGGTTCGGCATCCTCAATTGCGCTCGCGGCAGCTGGTCACTGAAGTGCCGCGCACCGACGGCTCGACCCAACCGCAGATGGCCTGTCCGTTGAAATTTTCGGACGGTTTGCCCGAGCCGCGACATATCGGCGCGGCGCTGGGTGAGCATACCGATGAGGTGTTGGGGGAGTTGGGGTATGGCGCTGAGCGGATTGAAGAATTGCGGCGTGCCGGGGTGATTGTTTAGCGACTACGAGGACGCCTTCGCGGGCAAGCCCGCTCCCACAGGTTCCGTGTCGTTTGCAGATTTTGTGTACGACACAGAACCTGTG
>NZ_MULM01000111.1:0-32301 GCF_002029345.1 Pseudomonas sp. VI4.1 | reverse complement strand
GCCGGCCGCAACCGAGGCAACCCCGGCACCGGCCGAAACGCCAGTGGCGCGACGCCGGCAGCGTCCGATGAGCAGAAATACAACGAGTTGCTGACCAATCCGGCACTGCTGGGGCTGGTGGGTGGCGGGGCCGTGGTGCTGCTGCTGTTGCTGCTGTTGCTGCTTCGTCGCCGCAAAGCCCAGCAGGAAGCCGAGAAACACGTGCGCATGGCCCGGGAACTGGCCGAAGAGCAGCAAAACCCTGGCGAACAGGATTCGTCGGAAGATAGCTTCGAAGGCCTGGAAGTGTCGCCGCCAAGCGTGAAGCTCGATACCGCGCCAACGTCAGCGCCGGCTCCGGTGGCAGCTCCAGCGTTCGCGCCGGTGCCGGTGCCGGTGCCAGCGCCAGCGCCTGCCCGCGCTCCGGTGATTGCTCCGGTCGTGGTCTCGCGCCGATTGCCGCGCCGCTGGTATCGCCAGCGGTCGATCGCCACGACGACGATGTGCTGCGCAAGGCGCATACGCATTTTGCCGCCGGTCGCCTGAATCAGGCTGCCGCACTGCTCGAAGACAGCATCAAGTACGAACCGCAACGCAGCGACCTGCGCCTGAAGCTGATGGAAGTCTATGGCCAGCAGGGCAACCGAGTCGCGTTTGTCGCCCAGGAGCGCCAGCTGGTGGCCAACGGCGAGAACTTTACCCGGGTGGAACAGCTGAAACACCGCTTCCCGGCCATGGTCTTCGCCGTCGGCGGTGGTATCGCCGCTGCCTCCATGGCTGCCGAGCTGGATGCGCAATACGTCAGGGAGTTGCTGCTGGACGAGCCCGAGGCGCCAGCGGTGCCCGATGACTTCGACACGGTCTTCGATCTGAACCTGAAGGAACCGCAAAGTCCTGCGGCGGCACCCGCGGTGCCCGATGATTTCGACAGTGCCTTCGATCCGAGTCTGGATGAGCCACAAAGTCCTGCGGCAGTACCGCCTGCACCGGCATCGGACGCTGTGACGGAACTGGATGATTTTCCGCTGGAAGACGACTTGAGCTTCGATTCGGTGTTGCAACAGCAGACTGAAGTCAGGGAAAACCTCGACGACCTGTCGGACTTCGATCTGGACATGGACCTGGGCGGCGAGGCAACGCCTGCGATCCTGGCCGAAGACGATTTCCTGTTGAACCTGGATGACGAGGTCAAGGATCCCTCTGTTGCTGCAGCGCCGACCGCTCCGGAAATAGCCCCGGACGATCTCGAGTTGCCGGACGACTTCGACCTGTCGCTGGCCGATGAAATGGACGCCGCTGCCCCTCCGGACACCTTTGCCACCGACCTGAACGATGTCAATGCCGAGCTGGACAGTCTGTCGCAGAGCCTTGGCGAGCCGACCTTCACCGCGCAGGATGCCTTGGCTTCAGCCGATGACGAGCCGGAATTCGACTTCCTTTCCGGCGCCGACGAAGTCGCCACCAAGCTCGACCTGGCCCAGGCCTACATCGACATGGGCGATGCCGATGGGGCGCGGGATATCCTCAATGAGGTGGTGAACGAGGGGGATGCAGGGCAGAAGGACGAAGCCAAGGAACTGCTTTCGCGCCTGGCTTGATTGATTAATAAGGCTTGAGCAAAGCGGCAGTCCATGGGGCTGCCGTTTTTGTTTATGGCAAGTGATGCGATGGTGCCTGTCAGGCCGTCTTCGCGCGCAAGCCCGCTCCCACAATGAGTGGGGCCGGACATAGAGCTCGGCAACCCCGATCTCCTGTGGGAGCGGCGGTGCGACGATTCGACTTGCTCGCGAAGGGGCCGGTACATCCAACACAGTATCAACGGTTGCACTGGCATCCCGGAGCCGCAGCCTTATAATGCCCGCCTTTGCGTACATCAGCAGGCTGTCACTCCTTGGCAAATATAGATAACCCGGCCGCCGAAATGGCGGCCGACGGCGTTTTCCGGATCGCATTGGGCGTTGAATACAAAGGCTCGCGTTATCGCGGCTGGCAGCGCCAGGCGTCCGGCGTGCTCACCGTGCAGGAAACCCTCGAAAAGGCCCTGTCCAAAGTCGCCGATTCACCCGTGTCGCTGCTCTGCGCCGGACGCACCGACGCCGGTGTGCATGCGTGCGGGCAGGTGGTGCACTTCGACACGCCCGTCGAGCGCTCGATGAAAGCCTGGGTCATGGGCGCCAACATCAACTTGCCCCACGACGTCAGCGTCAGCTGGGCCAAGGTCATGCCGGCGCATTTTCATGCGCGCTTCAAGGCCATCGCCCGGCGCTATCGCTACGTGATCTACAACGATCAGATCCGTCCGGCGCACCTGAACGATGAAATCACCTGGAACCACCGCCCGCTCGACGTCGAGCGCATGGCCGAGGCGGCGCAGTACCTGGTCGGTACCCACGACTTCAGCGCTTTCCGCGCCGGTCAGTGCCAGGCCAAGTCGCCGATCAAGGAACTGCATCACCTGCGCGTCACCCGTCACGGCAAGATGATCGTGCTGGACATCCGCGCCAGTGCCTTCCTGCACCATATGGTGCGCAACATCGCCGGGGTGCTGATGACCATCGGTGCCGGCGAACGCCCGGTCGAGTGGATGAAAGAAGTCCTGGAGAGCCGCATTCGCCGCTCCGGCGGGGTGACGGCGCACCCGTTCGGCTTATATCTGGTGCAGGTCGAGTATCGCGACGAGTTCCAATTGCCCGAGCGTTACATCGGGCCTCACTTCTTGACCGGCTTCTCGGAACTTGACGGCTGACGCCTTCGAACGCTTTTGTTACCATCCGGGACTTTCTCGGATTTACCGTGGGGTTGTCTCGACATGTCGTCCGTTCGCAGCAAGATTTGCGGCATTACCCGCGCGGAGGATGCGTTGGCCGCGGTCGAGGCCGGGGCTGATGCCCTGGGCTTTGTGTTCTACGCCAAAAGCCCGCGGGCCGTGACGTTTGAACAGGCGCGCGCGATCATCAAGGCACTGCCGCCGTTCGTGACCACCGTGGGCCTGTTCGTCAACGCCAGCCGCTGCGAGTTGGGGGAAATCCTCGACGCCGTGCCGCTGGACCTGTTGCAGTTCCATGGCGACGAAACCGCGGCCGACTGCGAAGGCTGGCACCGCCCGTATATCAAGGCGCTGCGGGTCAAGGCGGGTGACGACATCGCGGCGGCGTGCGATGCGTTTCCAAGTGCCAGCGGGATCCTGCTCGATGCCTACGTCGAAGGCGTACCTGGCGGAACCGGGGAGGCGTTCGACTGGTCTCTGATACCGCAAGGCCTGAGCAAGCCGATTATCCTCGCGGGCGGCCTGACGCCGGACAACGTCGCCGAGGCCATTGCCCGGGTTCGGCCTTATGCGGTGGATGTCAGCGGCGGGGTAGAGGCAAGCAAGGGCATCAAGGATCATGCAAGGATTCAAGCGTTCATCAAGGCGGTACGCGGGGCGTTGATGTGACGGCTGGCAGACTGCCGCCGTCCACTGCACTGTACAAAAAAGATGCACCTGCACAAAGCAGGCATGGCTGAGGATGTTTTGGGTTGTACGCAGGTCGCGTGTCGCTGACCCGGCAACCCATCGATCATCGCCGCACACATGAATTTAGCTCAAGGGCATACGCGGGGCTGCGAACCAGAGCGTTCGGGCCACCGGTACTGGAGAAAGAAAGCATGAGCAACTGGTTAGTAGACAAACTGATCCCTTCGATCATGCGTTCCGAGGTCAAGAAGAGCTCGGTGCCTGAAGGTCTGTGGCACAAATGCCCGTCTTGCGAGGCTGTGTTGTATCGTCCGGAGCTGGAAAAGACCCTGGACGTTTGCCCCAAGTGCAATCACCACATGCGCATCGGCGCCCGCGCGCGCATCGACATCTTCCTCGACGTTGAAGGCCGTGCCGAACTGGGTGCGGACCTGGAGCCGGTCGACCGGCTGAAATTCCGCGACGGCAAGAAGTACAAGGATCGCCTGACCGCTGCGCAAAAGCAGACCGGCGAAAAAGACGCACTGATCTCCATGAGCGGCTCCCTGCTGGGCATGCCGGTGGTGGTGTCGGCCTTCGAATTCTCCTTCATGGGCGGTTCGATGGGCGCCATCGTCGGCGAGCGCTTCGTTCGCGCCGCCAACTACGCCCTGGAAAACCGTTGCCCGATGATCTGCTTCGCCGCCTCCGGTGGTGCGCGGATGCAGGAAGCCCTGATCTCGCTGATGCAAATGGCCAAGACCTCCGCGGTACTGGCGCGTCTGCGCGAAGAAGGCATTCCGTTCATCTCCGTCCTGACCGACCCGGTCTACGGCGGCGTTTCCGCCAGCCTGGCGATGCTCGGCGACGTGATCGTCGGTGAGCCGAAAGCCCTGATCGGCTTTGCCGGCCCGCGCGTGATCGAGCAGACCGTGCGCGAAAAACTGCCGGAAGGCTTCCAGCGCAGCGAGTTCCTGCTGGAACACGGCGCGATCGACATGATCATCCACCGTCAGGAGCTGCGTCCGCGCCTGGGTAACCTGCTGGCTCAAATGATGGGCCTGCCGACGCCTAAATTCGTCGCCGCCCCCATCGAACCGATCGTGGTTCCACCGGTACCTGCCAACATATGACCCAACGTACCCTTGGCGAGTGGCTCGCCTACCTGGAACAGTTGCACCCTTCGGCCATCGACATGGGGCTTGAGCGCTCGCAACAGGTAGCGTCCCGCATGGGGCTGGGCAAGCCGGCGCCTCGGGTGATCACGGTCACCGGCACCAACGGCAAGGGTTCCACCTGTGCGTTCGTGGCCTCGTTGCTGCGGGCGCAAGGGCTGAAAGTGGGCGTCTACAATTCGCCGCACCTGCTGCGCTACAACGAGCGGGTGCAGGTCAACGGCGTCGAAGCCACTGATGCCGAGCTCTGCCAGGCCTTCGTGGCCGTCGAGGCCGGTCGTGGCGACACGTCCCTGACATACTTCGAAATGGGCACCCTGGCGGCGTTCTGGCTGTTTCAACAGGCCGGCCTCGATGCGGTGGTGCTGGAGGTCGGGCTGGGCGGGCGCCTGGACACGGTCAACGTGGTGGACGCCGACATGGCGCTGGTCACCAGCATCGGCGTCGATCACGCCGATTACCTGGGCGACACCCGTGAGTCCGTGGCCTTCGAAAAAGCCGGGATCTTCCGCCAGGGCGCGCCTGCGCTCTGCGGCGACCTGAACCCTCCGCAAACCCTGCTGGACAAGGCGCGCGAGCTCGATTGCCGGTTTTTCCTGCGTGGCCGCGATTTTGACCTGGGCGTGACCGATCACGCCTGGCAATGGCGCGGTCTTGACGCGCAAGGGCGGGTAGTCGAACTGCGTGATCTGCCGTTGCTCGATCTGCCGATGGAAAACGCCGCGCTGGCGCTGCAAGCCTATCTGCTGCTCGACCTGCCTTGGGACGATGCGCAGATCAGGGCTGCCCTGCAAGCAACGCGGGTGGTCGGTCGTCTCGATCGCCGCCAGTTCGATTGGCAGGGCAAGCGGCTGAACCTGTTGCTGGACGTGGGGCACAACCCCCATGCGGCCGAATATCTGGCCCGCCGCCTGGCCAGCCAGCCCCCGGCCGGCAAGCGTCTGGCGGTGTTCGGCTTGCTGGCGGACAAGGATCTGGATGGTGTTGTCGGCGAATTGAATGCTAGTGTCGAGCATTGGGCCGTCGCGCCGCTGGATTCGCCGCGGGCACGACCGGTCGGCGATTTGCACCGGGCGCTACAGAACCTCGGCGCGTCGGTAACGTCCTATGACAGTGTGGCCGCCGCTCTGGAAGGCCAGTGTGCACAGGCGACGAGCGACGACGAGATTCTGTTGTTCGGATCATTTTATTGTGTCGCCGAGGCCCTCGAATGGCTGGCCCGGCGCTCCACGGAGGACGCGGCAAATGGCATTGCTGGATAAGGCATACAAACAGCGCATGGTCGGCGCCCTGGTTCTGGTGGCGCTGGCGGTGATTTTCCTGCCGATGCTGTTTTCCCGCCAGGACGAACAGCGTCAGGTGAGCGTCGAGGCGCCGGCCGCCCCGCAAGCGCCAGCAGTGCCACAAGTGCAGGTCGAGCCGGTGGTGGTGCCCGAGCCGCAAGCCTTGCCGCAGGAGCCGGTGCCGAGCGACGATGAAATCGCTCAGCAGGAACAACCATCGACGCCGATTGCCCCGAGTGCGCCAGTAGCGCCGGCACCCGCCGCCAAACCGGTGACACCGGCTCCGGCACCCGTGCCGACGAACAAGCCGACCACTGCGCCGTCCCAGCCGATCACGGCCGGGCCCGGTGCATCGGGCAAACCGGGTACCACCCAGAGCCGGGTCGACGCCAACGGCCTGTCGGTCAGCTGGTCGGTGCAAGTGGCCAGCCTGGCGAACCGGGCCAGCGCCGAAAGCCTGCAGAAAAAGCTGCGCAGCCAGGGCTACAACGCCGATATCCGCGCGCCGACGGTGAACCGGGTGTTCGTCGGGCCGCTGATCGAGCGCGCGGAGGCCGATCGCCTGCGTGACTTGCTGAGTCGCCAGCAGAACCTCAAGGGCTTTGTCGTGCGTTTCCAGCCGGAACGCGGTTAAAACTATCGCGCCGATTTGTAATGCACGGTCAATCGCAGCTTACCGATAAGCATGGGCTCTGCTAAAATGCGCCGCCTTATCCGTCTGTAGGCTGCACTGTGCCATTTACCTGGGTTGATTGGGCGATTGTTGCCATCGTCGCCATCTCCGCATTGATCAGTCTGAGCCGCGGCTTCGTCAAGGAAGCATTATCGCTGGTGACCTGGATCATCGCAGGAGTCGTCGCCTGGCTGTTCGGCGGTGCATTGTCCGAATACCTCGTCGGGTACATCGAAACGCCATCGGCTCGTGTGATCACGGGCTGTGCCATCATGTTTGTCGCCACGCTGATCGTAGGCGCAATGATCAATTATCTTATCGGCGAGTTGGTTCGCGTCACCGGGCTCTCCGGGACCGATCGATTCCTCGGCATGGCCTTCGGCGCCGCGCGTGGCGTGTTGCTGGTGGTCGTGGCGGTCGGGCTGTTGAGCCTGGGGCCGGTACAGCAGGACGAGTGGTGGAAGCAATCGCAACTCGTGCCAAAATTTTTATTGGTCGCTGACTGGTCCAAAAACCTGATTCTCGGGTGGAGCAGTCAGTGGCTGGCCAGCGGTATCAGCGTACCCGCTGAGATACCGTTCAAGGAGCACCTCTTGCCGACGGCCAAAACGCCTCAGTGAGTTGTGTTCAGTTCAGATCCATTAAGTAGGGGTTGCGTCGCATGTGTGGCATCGTCGGTATCGTCGGTAAGTCGAACGTCAATCAGGCGCTGTATGACGCGCTAACCGTCCTCCAGCACCGCGGCCAGGACGCTGCCGGTATCGTGACCAGCCATGATGGCCGGTTATTCCTGCGCAAGGACAATGGCCTGGTGCGTGACGTGTTCCATCAGCGTCACATGCAGCGCCTGGTCGGCCACATGGGCATTGGCCATGTGCGTTACCCGACCGCGGGCAGCTCGACTTCGGCCGAAGCCCAACCGTTTTACGTCAACTCGCCTTACGGCATCACCCTGGCGCACAACGGTAACCTGACCAACGTTGAACAGCTGGCCAAGGAGATTTACGAATCTGACCTGCGCCACGTCAACACCAACTCCGATTCGGAAGTGCTGCTCAACGTGTTCGCGCACGAGCTGGCCCAGCGCGGCAAGCTGCAGCCGACCGAAGAAGACGTCTTTGCGGCCGTCACCGACGTGCACAACCGTTGCGTCGGCGGTTACGCCGTGGTTGCGATGGTGACCGGTTACGGCATCGTCGGTTTCCGCGACCCGCATGGCATCCGCCCGATCGTGTTCGGCCAGCGTCACACCGACGAAGGCGTCGAGTACATGATCGCCTCCGAAAGCGTGTCCCTGGACGTGCTCGGTTTCACCCTGATTCGCGACCTCGCGCCGGGCGAAGCGGTCTACATCACTGAAGACGGCAAGCTGCACACCCGTCAGTGCGCGATCAACCCGTCCCTGACACCGTGCATCTTCGAACACGTCTACCTGGCGCGTCCGGATTCGATCATCGACGGCGTCTCGGTGTACAAGGCCCGCCTGCGCATGGGCGAGAAGCTCGCCGACAAGATCCTGCGCGAGCGTCCGGATCACGACATCGACGTGGTCATCCCGATCCCGGACACCAGCCGCACCGCGGCCCTGGAGCTGGCGAACCACCTGGGCGTGAAGTTCCGCGAAGGCTTCGTGAAGAACCGCTACATCGGCCGGACCTTCATCATGCCGGGCCAGGCGGCACGGAAAAAATCCGTACGCCAGAAGCTCAACGCGATCGAACTGGAATTCCGCGGCAAGAACGTGATGCTGGTGGACGACTCGATCGTGCGCGGCACCACCTGCAAGCAGATCATCCAGATGGCGCGCGAAGCCGGCGCCAAGAACGTCTACTTCTGCTCCGCGGCACCGGCCGTGCGTTACCCGAACGTCTACGGCATCGACATGCCGAGCGCCCACGAACTGATCGCCCACAACCGTTCGACCCAGGACGTGGCCGACCTGATCGGCGCCGACTGGTTGATCTATCAGGACTTGCCTGACTTGATCGAAGCGGTCGGTGGCGGCAAGATCAAGATCGAGAAGTTCGATTGCGCGGTGTTCGACGGCCAGTACGTGACCGGCGACGTCGACGAGGCTTACCTGAACAAGATCGAGCAGGCGCGCAACGATGCCTCCAAGGTCAAGACCCAGGCGGTCAGTGCGATCATCGATCTGTACAACAACTAATGTAACAACCGGCCTGTTGTGGGTGCGCTTGTGTGTAGGAGCTGGCTGGTGTAGGAGCTGGCTTGCCAGCGAATGGGGCGTCACATTCAACATCATAGTTGCCTGTGCCGCCGTCTTCGCTGCAAGCCAGCTCCTACACAGGCCAGCTCCTACAGGGGGCCCCCTCCAGGCCGGTTTTGTATCTATTACGCTTTTTATTTCAAGAGCAGGGCAAGGAGTGACAGCATGAGTCAGGATTGGGATGCCGGTCGGCTGGACAGCGACCTCGAAGGCGTAGCGTTCGATACCCTGGCCGTCCGCGCCGGTCAGCACCGCACGCCGGAAGGCGAACACGGTGATCCGATGTTCTTCACCTCCAGCTACGTATTCCGTACCGCTGCCGACGCGGCGGCTCGTTTTGCCGGGGAAGTGCCGGGCAACGTCTATTCGCGCTACACCAACCCGACCGTGCGCGCGTTCGAAGAGCGCATCGCCGCGCTGGAAAGCGCCGAGCAAGCGGTGGCCACGGCCACGGGCATGGCGGCAATCATGGCGGTGGTGATGAGCCTGTGCAGCGCCGGCGATCACGTGCTGGTATCGCGCAGCGTATTCGGCTCGACCATCAGCCTGTTCGAGAAGTACTTCAAGCGCTTCGGCATCGAAGTCGACTACGTGCCCCTGGCGGACTTGTCCGGTTGGGATGCGGCGATCAAGGCCAATACCAAACTGCTGTTCGTCGAGTCGCCGTCCAACCCGCTGGCGGAGTTGGTGGACATCGCCGAGCTGTCGAACATCGCTCACGCCAAAGGCGCGATGCTGGTGGTCGACAACTGCTTCTGCACCCCGGCCTTGCAGCAACCGCTGAAGCTGGGCGCGGACATCGTCGTGCACTCGGCGACCAAGTTCATCGACGGCCAGGGCCGATGCATGGGCGGCGTGGTCGCCGGTCGTAGCGAACAGATGAAAGAAGTGGTCGGTTTCCTGCGCACGGCCGGGCCGACCCTGAGCCCGTTCAACGCCTGGATCTTCCTCAAGGGCCTGGAAACCCTGGGCCTGCGGATGAAGGCCCATTGTGCCAACGCCCAGCAGCTGGCCGAGTGGCTGGAGCGGCAGGACGGCATCGAGAAAGTCCATTACGCCGGCCTCGAGAGCCACCCGCAGCACGCACTGGCCTTGCGTCAGCAGAAGGGCTTCGGCGCGGTAGTGAGCTTCGAGGTCAAGGGCGGCAAAGAGGGCGCCTGGCGCTTTATCGATGCGACGCGCCTGATTTCCATCACCGCCAACCTCGGCGACACCAAGACCACCATCACTCACCCGAGCACCACCTCCCACGGCCGTCTGGCGCCGCAGGAGCGTGAAGCCGCGGGCATCCGTGACAGCCTGATCCGCATCGCGGTCGGCCTGGAAGACGTGGCAGACCTGCAAGCCGATCTGGCGCGCGGCCTGGCTGCGCTGTGATCCAATTGTCGACGCCGGGCACCGGCACCAACGGCCGCGTCGCCCTGGTCACCGGGGCTGCGCGCGGCATCGGCCTGGGCATTGCGGCGTGGTTGATCAGCGAAGGCTGGCAAGTGGTGCTGACCGACCTGGACCGGGCACGGGGCTCGAAAGTGGCGAAGGTGCTGGGCGACAACGCCTGGTTCATCGCCATGGACGTCTCCAGCGAAGGGCAGGTGGCGCTGGGCGTCGCCGAAGTGCTGGGGCAATTCGGCCGACTGGATGCGCTGGTGTGCAACGCGGCAGTAGCCGATCCGCATAACATCACCCTCGAAAGCCTCGATCTGGCGTACTGGAACCGGGTGCTGGCGGTGAACCTCAGCGGGCCGATGCTGTTGGCCAAGCACTGCGCGCCGTACCTGCGCGCCCACAGCGGGGCGATCGTCAACCTGGCCTCGACCCGCGCCGGGCAGTCGGAGCCCGACACCGAGGCCTACGCGGCGAGCAAGGGCGGCCTGTTGGCCCTGACGCACGCCCTGGCGATCAGCCTCGGGCCGGAAATCCGCGTCAACGCGGTCAGCCCGGGCTGGCCTCGATGCGCGAGACCCGTCGGTGCGCCGTGCCGAGCCGCTGACCGACGCCGACCATGCCCAGCATCCGGCGGGCAGGGTAGGGACGGTCGAGGACGTGGCGGCGATGGTGGCGTGGTTGCTGTCGAAGAATGCCGGGTTTGTCACGGGGCAGGAGTTCGTGGTGGATGGCGGGATGACCAAGAAGATGATTTATAGCGAGTAGTAGGGCGGGGGAGTTGTCCCCAGCATTGATGTTGAATGTGCCCCCCCTCTTCGCGGGCAAGCCCGCTCCCACAGTGATCTAAGGTGTGCACACTATTTTTCACACACTGGATAACCCTGTGGGAGCGGGCTTGCCCGCGAAGGCGGTCTGACTGCAAAAGGATGATTGTGGGTAATGCCATCACCTTGCGAAATGACACGATTTTGTCTTTTTCAGAAAAACTTCAAGCAGGCTATTGACTTAGCTTCGTTAGATGCGTAAATTTCGCGGCCTCAGAGAAGCAAAGGGTGATTAGCTCAGCTGGGAGAGCGTCTGCCTTACAAGCAGAATGTCGGCGGTTCGATCCCGTCATCACCCACCACTTCTTGAGAATCTTGCGCAAGCAAGAAGGAAGCTGAAAAGCCTCCACCGACGCGCAGCGGTAGTTCAGTCGGTTAGAATACCGGCCTGTCACGCCGGGGGTCGCGGGTTCGAGTCCCGTCCGCTGCGCCATATTTGCGAGTCAGGTGTTACCTGGCTCGAGATTGAAAAGCCTCGAAGCTTTCCAGTCACACGAGTTACCTGGACGCAAGTCCACAGCGATACGCAGCGGTAGTTCAGTCGGTTAGAATACCGGCCTGTCACGCCGGGGGTCGCGGGTTCGAGTCCCGTCCGCTGCGCCATATCTGCACCAAGGCCCACTGAACGCCTGGGTGCTACGAAGAAGATTGCTGGCTAGCCAGTGTCTGATTCGAGTCGATAGCAAAGACCCTGGTCGAAAGACCGGGGTTTTTTGTGCCTGCGATTTGGCTTTTGCTCCTTTTCCCTCGCGCCGCCTCTCATGTTCGTGCCCGTCGATCCGGTAGGCGCGCTGATCCTGGCTTCTTCAACGCTGGCGCTCAAAAGGGCCCAGCCCGGCTCAGCCGGGGCCTGCGTGGCCGATGCTGCCCGGCTTTCATTCAGCTCACCCCATTATTCCCCAGGGTAAACCGCATAAAAGGCTTGGTTTGAACTAACAACACTAATTAGAATGAGTCGCATTTAAAATATTTCCTGCGCAGGGTTCCTTGACATGAGTGAAGCAGCGATGCCGGCGGCGCAAAATTTCCACGACTTGTACCGCGACCATCGTAGCTGGCTGGAAAGCTGGCTGAGGCGACGCATGAGCAATGGCAGCGATGCGGCGGACCTGAGCCAGGATACTTTCGTGCGGGTGCTCGCCAGCTCCCAGCGCATTGCCGACCTGCAGGAACCCCGCGCCTATCTGGCGACCGTCGGCAAGCGGCTGCTGGCCAACTTCTATCAGCGGCGCAGTCTCGAACAAGCCTACCTCGATGCCCTGGCGCTGCTGCCGGAGGAGTGTGCGCCGTCGCCCGAGCAACGCTGGTTGCTGTTGGAAACCCTGCAAGCCCTGGACGAATTGCTTGATGGATTGCCGGTCGCGGTGCGACGGGCCTTTCTCTGGAGCCAACTGGAAGGCCTGGGTTATGCCGAGATCGCCGAGCGCCTGCAAGTCTCGCAGCGCACGATCAAACGCTACATGGCCCAAGCCTACGAACATTGCCTGCTGGTGGAATGGTGATCGCTTCGCCCCCTTCGGCCGAAGCCCGCCAGGTCGTGCGAGCCGCCGCTCAATGGCTGGCACTCATGGAATCGGGCGCCGCCAATGACCGTGACCGGGCCAATCTGCAGCACTGGCGTGACAGCCATCCCAGTCACGAACAGGCCTGGCAGAAGGCCCAACTGTTGCGCCAGCGCTTTGCCGACCTGCCGTCGACACTGGCCATGGCCAGCCTGGATCGGCCGCAGGCCAGTCGGCGCCAGGTGCTCAAGCGCGCCGTGGGGGCGGTGGCGTTGGTGCCGACCGCCTGGCTGATCAGCCGGCAGCTGCCGCTGGATGCCTGGCGCGCCGACCTGCGCACCGCCACCGGGGAGGGCAAAAAAGTCCAGTTGGCCGATGGCAGCTCGCTGCAATTGAACACCGCGAGTGCCGTCGATATCGACTTGAAGCACCGGCGACTGACCCTGGTGGAAGGCGAGATAGCGCTGAACGTGCCCGGGACCTCGCCGCTGACGATCCAGACGCACTTCGGCCAAGTTGTCGTCAGTCAGAGCCAGGTCTGCGTGCGTCAGGGGCAGACGGGGTGCAAGGTGTCGGTGCTCAAAGGCGCGGTGCAGTTGCAGCCATTGCGCGGCCCGGTCTTTTCGTTGCGCGCCGGCCAGCAAGTCAGCCTGCTGGCGGCGGGGGCCGGTGCGGTGGAGCCATTCGACGTGCTCGCCCCCGGCTGGCGTGACGGCGTGCTGATGGCGCAGAACCAGCCCCTGGGGGATTTTCTGCGGGAACTCGGCAGCTATCGCCCGGGCGTGTTGCGCTGGGAGCCGGCGCTCGAATCCCTGCGCGTCACCGGCAGTTTCCGTCTGGAAGACACCGATCGCATCCTGTCGTTGCTGGCGTCCAGCTTGCCGCTGGAGGTGCATAGGCGCACCCGGTATTGGGTGACCTTGCGGTCGCGCAAAAATATTGCATGAGGGCTGTCCCTTTTTTTCGCGCCGCTTGTCATTCAAGGCAAGTGAAACGAAATCAGAGAGATTCTCAATGCCCGTAGTGATGCCCCGCAGTACGCGCCTGGCGCCTTCCAGGTTGCGCCCGTTGTTGCACCTGAGTCTGCTGTTGAGTCTGGGTGCCTGTCCTTTATTCGCCGCAGTGAGCTACGCCGAAGACGGTCCCCGTCGCAGTTACCAGGTGCCCGCCGCAGCCTCAGCGCCGCGTTGACCCGTTTCGCCGGACTGGCCGGGGTCAACCTGTCGGTAGACCCGGCGCTGGTCAGCGGTCGCAACAGCCCCGGGCTGTCGGGTAACTACGCGGTCGAGGAGGGCTTCGCGCGGTTGCTGCAGGGTTCCGGGCTGCAACTGCAGCCGGTGGGCGAACAGGCTTACATCCTGACCCCGGCGCCTGAAGGCGGCAGCCTGCAACTGGCCCCCACGTCGATTCTCGGGGCCACGGGCGGGGAGGGCGGCGATGTCTATGCGGGTGGGCAGGTCGCGCGCCGCACTTCGCAAGGCTTGCTCGGCTCCAAGGACTTCATGGAAACGCCCTTCAGCGTGACCACCTACACCAGCGAAGCGGTCAAGAACCAGCAGGCCCGTACCTTGGGCGACCTGATCGCCAGCGACCCCTCGGTTCGCGCCACCAACCCGGCGGGCGGGCGGTATGAGCAGTTCACCATTCGCGGGTTGAGCCTGTTCAACAGTGATGTCGCCTACAACGGGCTGTATGGCATCCTGCCGACCTATACCATCGACATGGAGATGGCGGACCGCGTCGACGTCATCAAAGGCCCGAGCCAGCTGATCAACGGCATCTCGCCGCGGGGCAGCGTGGGGGGCGGGATCAACGTGGTGCCCAAGCGCGCGACCGACAAACCCATCACCTCGTTTACCGGCATGTATGCGTCCGACAGCCAGGTCGGCGGTGCCGTGGATGTCGGCCGGCGCTTTGGCGAGGACAACAAGTTCGGTCTGCGTTTCAACGGCGTGAAGCAGTCCGGCGACACCGAATGGGATCACCAGAACGTCGACCGCGAGATGGCCGTGCTGGGCCTGGACTTTCGGGGTGAACGCCTGCGGCTCTCCACGGATATCGGCCGTACCGAACGTGACACTGATGCGCCGCAGGAACGGGTGCAGGTCGGCCCCAACGCGCAGGTCCCCCGTGCCAGCGATGTGCGCCGCAACTATGCGCAGCCCTGGAGCCAGGCGAGCACCAACGACACCTTCGGCACGGTGAGCGCTGAATACGATGTCAACGATTCCGTCATGGTGTACGGCGGCGCGGGCGCGCGCAAAAGTAACCATGACTTCCTGCGCCATGCCGTTGCGGTCACCAACGACGCCGGCGATTTCAGCGTGCAACCGCGTGATTTCACCCGTGACGAAAATGTCCGCACGGCCACGGCAGGGGGGCGCAACTGGTTCCATACCGGCCCGGTGAGCCACGAAGTCAACCTGGCCGCCAGCTACTTCTACATGGACTTTGAAAACGGCGGCGCCCGTTATGGCGCGGCCCCGAGCAACATCTACAACCCGGTGGAAACACCAACCCCGAACACCCCGACCCGACTCGATTCGAAGGTCTACACCGAGAACCGCTTCAGCGGCGTGGCGTTGTCCGACACCCTCGGCTTCTTCGATGACCGGCTGCTGCTGACCCTCGGCGCCCGCTGGCAGCGGGTCCAGGTGGACGACTGGACGGATAACGTCAAAGGCGCCACCGCCTACGACGAGGAAAAGGTTTCGCCGTCGGGCGGTATCCTGTTCAAGGCGACCGACAAGCTGTCGCTGTATGCCAACTACATGGAAGGCCTGAGCCAAGGCAAGATCGCGCCGTCGACCTCGGTGAACGAGGACGAGATCTTCCCGCCGTTCATCAGCCGCCAGATCGAGGCCGGTGCCAAGTATGACGCCGGTGCATTCGCCGTGACCGCCGCGGTGTTCCGGATCAAGCAGCCGGCCTACGAGACCAACGCCACCACGCGCGTCTTCGGCCCCAACGGCAAGCGTGAGAACACGGGTGTGGAGCTGAGCGTGTTCGGCGAACCGCTCGACGGTTTCCGCCTGCTCGGCGGTGTCATGTACATCGACAGCAAGTTGAAGGAAACCACCAATGGCACCTTCGACGGCAACCGGGCGCCGGCCACGCCCAAATACAACGTCAACCTGGGCGCCGAGTGGGACGTGCCGACCGTCCAGGGCCTGACCCTGACCAGCCGCGGCATCTATTCCAGCTCGCAGTACCTGGACCAGTCCAACAACAAGGAAATCGATTCCTGGGAGCGTTTCGACGTGGGCGCACGCTACGCGTTCAAGGTCGAGCAAAAGAACATCACCCTGCGGGCCAATATCGAGAACGTGGCAGACAAGCGCTACTGGAGTTCGGCCGGCGCCTCGGATGACAGCGAGCCTGGCTTGACGCTGTCGACCCCGCGCACTTACCTGCTTTCGGCGACCGTCGACTTCTGATTTATCCGTTTCATACGCCCCAGGGACGGGGCGTCTTCGTTGGACGGATTCGTATAGAGGAAGATCATATGCACACTGTCAGTTAAATAACGAACAAGACACTTGCGGATAAGTTGCTGTCTGTCGGCGACCGCTATCGAAGCTGTTATTGCATTACAAAATCATGGCTAGATCATGGCGCTTTTCGCAGTTCATACCAGGTTCATTAACTTGGTCTTTGGCGTGCCTGATTGTTTTTAAAAGTAGTTCAAGTCGCTATAGGCCAATATCCAAATAATTAGTAAGAATTAGTTGCAACAACTTGTTAATGAGAATAAGTTGCATATCGAATTTAACGAGGGTGAACCGATGTTGAATGATGGCGTATTGCACTCTAATCCACTGCAAAAAACCAATGCCGACTATCTGGCTCGACAAAGCAAGTTCGAATCCAATGTGCGCAGTTATCCCCGCAAGTTGCCACTGGCCATCGCCAAGGCACACGGGCTCTGGGTCACTGATGTCGAGGGCCATGTTTACCTCGATTGCCTGGCCGGTGCCGGCACCCTGGCCCTGGGCCACAATCACCCGGCCGTCATGGCCAGCCTCGACAGCTTCCTCGCTTCAGGCCTGCCGATGCACACGCTGGACCTGACCACCGCGGTCAAGGACGCCTTCAGCGAAACCCTGCTCAGCCTGCTGCCGAACCAGGGCCGTGATTACTGCCTGCAATTTTGCGGGCCGTCCGGGGCGGATGCGGTGGAGGCTGCGCTGAAACTGGCCAAGACCTATACCGGTCGCAGCAACATCATCAGCTTTTCGGGGGCCTACCATGGCATGACCCACGGCGCCCTGGCCCTGACCGGCAACACTGCGCCGAAAAATGCCCTGCCCAGCCTGATGCCCGGGGTGCAGTTCATGCCGTACCCCCACGAGTATCGTTGCCCGCTGGGCATTGGCGGTGAGGCCGGGGTCGAGGCCTTGACCCACTATTTCACCCAGTTCATCGACGACGTCGAAAGCGGCGTGTCACTGCCGGCGGCGGTGATCCTGGAAGCGGTGCAGGGCGAGGGCGGAGTCAACTGCGCCCCGGCCAGCTGGCTGCGGGCGATCCGCGAGGTGACACGCAAGCACGGCATCCTGTTGATCCTCGACGAAGTGCAGACCGGTTTCGGCCGCACCGGCAAAATGTTCGCCTTCGAGCACGCCGGGATCGAGCCGGACCTGATCGTCATGTCCAAGGCGGTCGGCGGCGGGTTGCCCATGGCGGTGCTGGGCATCCGTCGGGAATTCGACGCCTGGGAGCCTGGTAACCACGCCGGGACCTTCCGCGGCAACCAGATGGCCATGGCCGCCGGGTTGGCGACGTTGCAGGTGCTGCAACAGCAAAACCTCGCCGCCCAGGCCGAGCGCCAAGGTCAGTGGCTCAAGGACCGGTTGCTCGAGTTGCAGGCGCATTACCCGGCCCTGGGCCAGGTGCGTGGGCGTGGCCTGATGCTGGGCATCGAGATCGTCGACGAGCGCCAGCCGGCCGATCGCCACGGGCATTACCCGATGGACCCGGCGCTGGCCGCGGCTATCCAGCAACAATGCTTCAAACAAGGCCTGTTGCTGGAACGCGGGGGGCGCCAGGGCAATGTCATTCGCTTGTTGCCGCCGTTGATTATCGACGATGAACAATGCCGGCAAGTGATCCAGCGTTTTGATAACGCCGTGGCGGCAGCGGTCGTGCAATTACGCACTTGAATGAACTAATCGAAGTTGCATGAGTCGCCAGTCCTGTTGCAGTTAATGTCAGTGGCGCCAGTCAATTTGAGCATCGTCTTATAGTTTGAAAGGTTCAGTGAAGTGATCTCGTTACGTGGGGTTTTGTCGACTGTTCAATCCGTCGGTCAATGACTCATTTTTTTCGCCATATAACGTATCCAGTGACCTCACAGGGCTACTGTGGAGCACCCATGAATCATCCAGATCGCAAAGTTTTATCGAATATGGTCAGTGAATTGGCGACGACCTGCGCGTTGCTCAATTGCTTGATCAAAGAGTTCGCCTTGCCGGAAAACTGCCTGAGTTACAGTTGGCCGACGCAGATGCAAGGCATCGCCCCGGGCAGTTACCTCGAGGGCCTGGAGTGGAAGGGCATTCCCCTGACCATCAAGCTGCCCAACCGACAGCAGTTCTTTGTGATGGTGGACCGTCGTGATGGTCTCGGCAGCCATCGCTACCTGTCGGATGTCTATGCCCGGCGCGGTGAGGGCGACTGGTCGAGCCTGAGGTTTGCCGAGTTCGTCGAGCAGATGCTCGCGGCGTGCGAACACATGACCCGCGCCAGCAACGACGAGTTGCTGGACCAGGTGTTGCAAAGCCAGTTGCTGACCGCGGCCATCGTCGGCCACAACTCACCGATGGCCGCGGACCCGCTCAGCGGCTACCTGGCCAGCGAGCAGGGCTTGTGGTTCGGCCATCCGAATCACCCGGCACCCAAGGCGCGCCTGTGGCCGGCGCATCTGGCCCAGGAAACCTACGCGCCGGAGTTCCAGGCCCGCACGCCGTTGCACCTGTTCGAGGTGCCGCTGGACGGGCTCAGCGTCGGCGCCAACGGCCTGAGCAAGGCCCAGGTGCTGGCCGGTTTTGCCGATCAGGCGCAGGCGCGGCCCGGGCACGCCGTGATCTGCATGCACCCGGTCCAGGCGCAGTTGTTCATGCAGGACGCCCGGGTGCAGCGCTTGCTGAAAGCCGCGGCGATCGTCGATCTGGGCGCCACGGGCCTGATGGCCAATCCCACCGCGTCCATCCGCACCTGGTACATCGAGGGCCACGGGTTTTTCATCAAGGGCTCGCTGAACGTGCGCATCACCAATTGCGTGAGGAAAAACGCCTGGTACGAACTGGAAAGCGCGCTGATGATCGACCGGATCTTCCGCACCCTCCAGCTCACGCAGCCGGAAACCCTCGGCGGGCTGTCGGTGGTGGCCGAACCGGGCCTGCTGAGCTGGGCGCCGCACCCGGCCAGCGAAGCCGACAGCCACTGGTTCCGCGAACAGACCGGGGCGATCCTGCGGGAAAACTTCTGCCTCGACACCGGCACCGACTGCAGCATCATGGCCGGCACACTGTTTGCCCGGGGCCTGCATCTGCGGCCGTTGGTGCACGAGTTCCTCAGCCGCTTCAACGGCGACGACCTCCTCGACCAACAGCTGTTGAGCTGGTTCGACGACTACCAGGCGCTGTTGCTGCGGCCGGTGCTGGCGTTGTTCTTCAACCACGGCATCGTGATGGAACCGCATCTGCAGAACAGCGTGCTGGTGCATGACAACGGGCGCCCGCAACGCCTGCTGTTGCGGGACTTCGAAGGGGTCAAGCTGACCGGTGAACTGGGCGCTTCGCGAATCGACGCCGAGGTTCATCCGCGGGTGCGCGAGTCGCTGCTCTATTCCCGTCAGCAAGGCTGGAACCGCATCGTCTACTGTCTGTTCGTCAATAACCTGTCCGAGGCGGTGCTGGCCCTGAGCTGGGAGCGGCCGCACCTGGCGCCGCTGATGTGGCAAAGCGTTGAACAGCAACTGATCAGCATCCGCGCCGAATTGACCCGTGCCGCGCCGGAACTGGATGCGCTGATCGCCGGCCAGCCGATTGCCTGCAAGACCAATCTGAAAGTGCGCCTGGCCGCCAAGGCGGATCGCCAGGCCAGCTACGTCAACCTGGTGTCCCCGTGGGGCAAGGAAGTCCAGCATGGATAAGCTGCCCGCAACAGTCGTGGCCGCCATCGACCAGGCCCGCATTCAGCAGGAAGATCCCCTGGCCCTGTTCATCTATGACCTGGACGCGCTGGCGCAGCACGTGACGCAGGTGATGGCGGCACTCCCTGCAGGCGTGGAGCTTTACTACGCGATCAAGGCCAACAGCGAACCGCAGATCCTCGCCACCGTGGCGCCGTTGGTACACGGGTTCGAGATTTCCTCCGGGGGCGAGATCGATCGCCTCCAGGCCTGCCCGACACGCAAGCCGTTCATCTTCTCCGGCCCCGGCAAACTGGATTCCGATCTGCGGGCGGCGCTGCAGCATCAGGTCGAAGCGATTCACATCGAAAGCCTGAATGAAATCGTCCGTCTGCAACGGTTGGCCCAGGAAGCGGGACGGGTGCAGGACGTACTGCTGCGGATCAATCCCGAACTGCCGTCGCCGCTGTCGAGCAAACTGGCGATGGCCGGCACCGCCACGCCCTTCGGGATCGATGAGTCGGAACTGGCCCGGGCCGTGAGCCGGGTCGATAACGCCAGCCACCTGCGGCTCAAGGGTTTTCATGTGCACGCGATGTCCCACCAGTCGCAGGTGGAGCGCCACGAGCAATTGCTCGATCTGTACCTGCAGCGTTGGCCGCAATGGAAGGCCTTGTCGGCGCTACCCGCGACTATCACCCACCTCAACGTGGGCGGCGGCCTGGGGGTCAATTACCTCGGCCCGCAGCAATTCGACTGGCAGCGGCTGTGCGCGCACCTGGGGCGGAGCCTGGCAGCCTGTGCCGATGCGCCCGTCGTGCGCTTCGAACCCGGTCGTTTCATCAGCGCCTTCTGCGGCTATTACGCCATCGAAGTGCTGGACAGCAAAACCAGTCACGGCAAGCACTTCCTGGTCTGCCGCGGCGGCACCCATCAGTTCCGGCTACCGGTAGCCCAAGGGCACGATCACCCGGTCATTCACCTGCCCCGGGATCGTGCGGCACCGACGGCGATGCAGCAGGACTGGACCGTCGTCGGGCAGCTCTGTACGCCCAAGGATGTGCTCAGCCGAGACTGCCCGCTGACCGGGGTGGAGATCGGCGACATGCTGGTGCTGCCGCTGGCGGGGGCCTATGGCTACAACATTTCCCACGCCGATTTCCTCTGTCATCCGCGACCGCCGCAGGTGTTTGTGCAAGCAGCCGGAGTCGCCCCGTGGGATTGACCTTTGCCGTTCCGCGCTGGCTGGTGGTGGTCAATGTGCTGCTGGGCACGCTGACGGTCAGCCTCAACAACAGTTCGCTGAATCCGGCGTTGCCGGCGTTCATGGAGGCCTTCGACATCGGCCCGTTGTTGGCCACCTGGATCGTCGCCGCGTTCATGGTGAGCATGGGCATGACCATGCCCCTGACCAGTTTTCTCAGCCAGCGCATGGGCCGCAAATCCCTGTATTTATGGGGCGTGGCGTTGTTTGTCTGCGGTTCGCTGCTGGGGGCGCTGGCCAATTCCATCGCCTTGGTGATTGCCGCGCGGGTGGTGCAAGGCATTGCCAGCGGGCTGATGATTCCGCTGTCCCTGGCGATCATTTTTTCGGTGTACGCCAAGGGCGAACGGGGCCGGGTCACCGGCCTGTGGGGCGCGGCGGTGATGCTGGCGCCGGCCTTGGGGCCGTTGTGCGGCAGCGTGATGCTGGAGTGGTTCAGCTGGCGTTCGCTGTTCCTGATGAACGTGCCCATCGGCCTGCTGGCGTTGATCCTTGGCGTCGGCGTGCTGCCGGCGTCGCCAGCCTCGGAACGCAAACCCTTCGACCTGGCGGGTTACCTGCTGATCGCGACGGGCATCGGCCTGCTGATGGTCGCCGTGGGGCGCCTGCGTCACGCCGAGGCCCTGACCGATCCGTTCAACCTCGGCCTGTTGCTGGTGGCGATCCTGTGCCTGGTGGCGTTCGTGCGCCTGGAACTGCACCGCGCCGCGCCGCTGCTCAACCTGCGCATCTTTGCCCTGCGCGGTTATCGCCTGAGCGTGATCATCGCCGTGGTGCAGTCGGTCGGCATGTTCGAGTGCCTGGTGCTGCTGCCCCTGCTGGTGCAGATGGTGATGGGCTACAGCGCGATCTGGACCGGCCTGTCGCTGCTGTGCACGGCCCTGTTCGCCAGCCTGTTCGGCCATCTCGGCGGCAAGTGGCTGGACCGGCACGGCCCGCGCGGTGTGGTGTTCTGGGGGTTGCTGTTGACCGGTGGCGCCACGCTGGGCCTGGGCCTGCTGGATGCCAGCGCTTCAATCGCCGCGGTGTTCATGTTGATGATGGTCCGCGGCGCCGGGCTGGGCCTGTCCTATCTCCCCATCACCACCGCCGGGCTCGATGCCCTGCCTGAACCGATGGTCACCCAGGGCGCGGCGATGAACAACATCTCCCGCCGCCTCGTGTCGTCATTGGCCATCGTGGTCGCTTCGCTGTGGCTGGAATTCCGCCTGGCGGGCGAAGCCGGGGGCGGGGTGGTTGCGATGGCCAGCCCCGGGGCGATCAGCGAGGTGTTCATGGTCACCGGCATCCTGATTCTGCTGGCATTGCCCTGTGCCTGGCGTTTTCCGCTTCCCGTATCCGACGAGCCGGCCGAGGCACTGCCTTCGGCCCTCGAACAGCGTTAATTCTTTTGACTTACAAGGTTCATGACTATGGCGACTTCTTCACAGGCAACACATCAGGCCGCAGGTTCTGCGCCAGGCGTCTGGCTGGCGACGGCCGAGCCGCGCCACTATCAGCAAGTGGAACAGCGCGTGGTGGGTCAACTGCTGCAAACGCTGCTGTATGAAAACGTCCTGCCGTATCGCCATTCGCCCCTGGAGGATGGCCAGCAGCGTTTTGTCGTCAGCGGCGTCGATGCCCGGCAACAGCCGGTGGAGTACCGTTGCAACGGATTGCTCAGCGCCAGCTTCGAGCTGATCCGCCTCGACTATGCCAGCCTCGAGCGCGTGGATGCCGCGGGCGAGCACCGCCGGCCGCATCTGCATCAGGCCTTGGCGGAGTTGTTGGGCGAACTGCAGGACAGCCCGCACCTGCCACGCTTCACCCATGAGCTGGAACAGACCCTGCTCAAGGACCTGCAATCGCGCAGCCAGGGTTATCACGCGGCGCAACCCAGCCATCAGCTGGATGTCGATGCGCTGGAACAGCACTTCATGGACGCCCACAGCTACCACCCTTGCTACAAGTCGCGCATCGGCTTCTCGCTCAAGGACAACGCCAGCTACGGGCCGGAATTCGCCGCGCCCATCGCCATCGTCTGGCTGGCGGTGGCCAAATCCTGCGGGGCGATGAACATTTCCCGGTATCTGGATTACGATGGATTTATCCAGCAGGAATTCGGCCTTCAGCGCTGGCAGCAGCTCGCGGCGAACCTGCGCGACCAAGGCAAGGCGCTGGACGATTACTGGCTGATGCCGGTGCACCCGTGGCAGTGGGAAAACGTCATCGTCCCGGTGTTCTACCCGGAACTGGTCAGCGGTGAAGTGATTCATCTGGGCACCACGGATGATCGCTATCAGGCACAGCAGTCGATCCGCACCCTGGCCAACGTCACGGCAAAACAGCGGCCTTACGTCAAGCTCGCCCTGAGCATGACCAACACCTCCAGCACCCGCATCCTGGCCCGGCACACGGTGATGAACGGCCCGATCATCACCGACTGGCTGCACCAGCTGATCCGCAGCGACAGCACCGCCCGTGACCTTGGCTTGGTGATTCTCGGCGAAGTGGTCGGGGTCAGCTTTGACTACGATCATCTGCCCGCCACGCGGATGTCCCAGGCCTACGGCACCCTGGGCACGCTGTGGCGCGAAAGCATTCACCCGTACCTTGAAGACGATGAGCAAGCGGTGCCGTTCAATGGCTTGAGTTCGGTGGACAATCGCTACGGCAGCGCTGAACAAACGCCGTTCATCGATGCCTGGATCACGCAATACGGCCTGCAGGCCTGGACCCGTCAACTGTTGCAGGTGGCGGTGTCGCCGATCATTCACATGCTGTACGCCGAAGGCATCGGTATGGAATCCCACGGGCAGAACATCGTCCTGATCGTCAAGCAGGGCTGGCCGCAACGCATTGCCTTGAAAGACTTCCACGACGGCGTGCGCTATTCACCGCAGCACCTGGGCCGTCCCGAGCTGTGCCCGACCCTGGTGCCGCTGCCGGCCAGCCACGCCAAGCTCAACCGCAACTCGTTCATCCTCACCGACGACCTGGATGCGGTCCGGGATTTCTCCTGTGATTCGTTCTTTTTCATCGCCCTGGCCGAGATGGCGATCTTCCTGCACCAGCACTACCAGCTGGAAGAAAGCCTGTTCTGGCAGATGACCGCTGAAGTGATCAGCGGCTACCAGGCCGACCATCCGCAGCACCGAGTGCGTTATGCGGCGTTTGATGTGTTCGCGCCGTTCTATGAAGTCGAAGAACTGACCAAGCGCCGCCTGCTGGGCGACGGCGAGCGTCGTTTCAAATCGGTGCCCAATCCGCTGCACGCCTTCCGGCCGCAATCATGCTGAGGACCAATCTGCTCAAGCAGAAACTCAGTGCGAGGGAGCCGGTCTACGGCTTGATCAGTTCGATTCCGGCGCCGGCGGCCATCGAGCTGATTGCCGAAGCCGGTTTCGATTTCGTGATCATCGACATGGAGCACGTGCTGATCAATCCGGAAACCGTGGAGAACATGATCCGCACCGCCGAGAGCTACGCGCTGACACCTCTGGTGCGGGTGGCGGACCTCAACCCGAAAACCTTGCTGCGCCTGCTCGATGGCGGCGCCCAGGGCATCGTGCTGCCGATGATCGAAAGCGCCGAGTCCCTGGCCGACAGCATTCGGGCCTGCAAGTACCACCCCCAGGGCACTCGCAGCCTGAACGCCGGGCGCCCCCGGGGCCTTTGGCAAACACAGCCTGGCCGACTACATCGGGCTGGCCAACGAGCAAATCATGGTGGTGGCGATGATCGAAAGTGCCGAGGGCGTGCGCCGGGCGGCCGAGATTGCCGCGGTGCCTGGCCTGGACATGATCCTCGAGGGCGCTGCCGACTTGTCGCAATCGCTGGGCACGCCCTGGCAGATCGACCGGCCCGAGGTGCAGCAGGCGCTGCTCGCCAGCTGGCAGGCCGCCAGTGCCGCCGGTGTGCCGTATTGCGCGATTCCGCGCCAGCCGGGCGATCACCAACGTTGGTTGGCCCGTGGGGTAAACAGTTTTGTTTTGGGTGACGAGCGTGGCATCGCTTTTCGTGCTCTCCAGGCCAGATTGGCCGCCACTTCAGCAGAAGGAAAATAATCGGATGAATTTCACCGCAATGGCCGCCGACAAAGTGATGCAGGATCTGGTCGACTGCTTGCTGGCCGAACATTTTTTCGGCACCGAGCCGCTGAACCTGGTGGCGCCCTCGGCTGCGGCCGATCAGCCTTTTACCGGGTTGAGCGCCGGGCAACGGATCTGGGAATGGCCCTGCGAGTCCCGGGGCTGCATCGTCATTGCCCTGCGTCCCGGCATTACCCAGCAATGGGAAAAAGTACCGGGCACGCCGGTATGGACCCGACGGGATGAGCAGCTGACCGAGCTGTCGCCCGAGGCCTTCACCACCCAGGTGCTGGCCGGGATGACCGATCGCTACCCGGACAATGAAAAGGGCTTTGCGCTGTTCCTCGATGTGCTGCGCACCAGCGTGCGGCAAACCGAGTTGTCCCTGAGCCATGGGGTCGACAGCGCGCGCTTGCTGGAAAAAAACAACGCGGATTTCTTCCTGACCATGGAGCAGTGGGCGTCGCTGCGAGATCGTCCTTATCACCCGCTGGCCAAGGCCAAGCAGGGGTTGAGCGAGACGGAATATCAACAGTACCAGGCCGAGTTCGCGCGCCCGGTGGCGTTGCATTGGGTGGCGGTCGATCGCACCTTGCTGCAGTGCGGCGACGGGGTGACGGACCTGGCGCAGAATTACCCCGCCCAGTACCTGTTGCCGCCGCTGTTGCAGGCCGACCTGCAGCAAGAGCTGCAACAGCGGGGCATTGCCGGGAGCCATGTGGCGCTGCCCGTGCACCCATGGCAGTTCGAGCATGTGCTGCAAGCGCAGCTCGGCGACGCGTTTGCCCGCGGCGACTGCCAGCGACTGGACTTCACCGACGGTGACTTCTTCGCCACCTCGTCGTTGCGCTCGATGACCCCGTGCTTCAACAGTGCCGACTACCTCAAGTTGCCGATGGCAATCTATTCCCTCGGCGCCTCGCGTTACCTGCCCGCGGTGAAGATGATCAACGGCGGCCTGAGTGAAGCCTTGCTGCGCCAGGCGCTGGCCAAGGACGAAACCCTGCAAGAGTCCCTGCACCTGTGCGATGAAACCAAGTGGTGGGCGTTCATGCCGCCGGACGCGACGCTGTTCGACGAGGCGCCGCGCCACCTCTCGGCCATGGTCCGTGGCTATCCACCGGCGCTGCTGGCAGACCCGGACACTCGCCTGGTGCCCATGGCGGCGCTCGGAACGCCACTGCCCGGCAGCAACCAGCACTTTTTCGATGACTGGATGGCTTACCGCCAACTGCCGGCCAGCGCCGCGTCAGTGATGACCCTGTTCCGCGAGCTGTGCCGCAGCTTCTTCGACATCAACCTGCGGATGTTGCGCATCGGCATGCTCGGGGAAATCCACGGGCAGAACGCGGTGCTGGTGTGGAAGGCCGGCTTCGCCCAGGGCCTGCTGTTGCGCGATCACGATTCGCTGCGCATCTACGTGCCGTGGCTGGAACGCAACGGCCTGGCCGACCCGGCCTACCGGCTGAAGAAGGGCCACGCCAACACGCTGTACCACGATCGTCCCGAAGACTTGCTGTTCTGGTTGCAGACCCTGGGTATTCAGGTCAACCTCCGCGCCATTATCGATACGCTGGCTGAGGTTTACGCCTTGCCGCCGACCCGGTTGTGGAAGGCAATGGGCGAGGAACTCAACGAGCTGATCGACACCATCGAGTTTGATGCCGAGGCGCGAACCATGATCAAGCACCAGTTGTTCGAAGCGCCACACTGGCCGCAGAAATTGCTGCTGACCCCGATGATCGAACGGGCGGGCGGCCCTGGCAGCATGCCGTTTGGCAAAGGCCAGGTGGTCAACCCGTTCCACAGGCTCGATCACGATGCCTGAACCGCGACATCATCCTTCCAGGCGCACGCTGCTGCGCCTGTCCCTGGGGGCGCTGGCCCTCAGGTGTTGCGCGCCGGCGTGGGCCGACACCGGCGCCGCGCCGTTGCGGGTGATCACCCTGTTTCAGGGTGCCACCGACTGCGCCGTGGTGTTGGGCGTGACGCCCTGTGGCGTGGTGGATTCCTGGAGCGAAAAACCGACCTATCGCTATTTGCGCGAAGCCCTGGGCGCCGTGCCCCATGTCGGGCTGGAAACCCAGCCCAGCCTCGAGGACATCGTGCTGCTCAAGCCGGACCTGATCGTGGCCTCGCGCTTTCGCCATGAACGCATCGCGCCCTTGCTCCGGCAGATCGCCCCGGTGCTGATGCTGGAGGAAGTGTTTGAATTCAAAAAGACCCTGGCCCTGATGGGCGCTGCATTGCAGCGGCAACAGCAGGCCGATGACATTCTCAACCGTTGGCAGCAGCGTGTGGCGCAACTGCGTCAGCAATTGCAGCAGACCTTTGCCGGCCGCTGGCCGCCGACGGTGTCGATCCTGGATATCCGCGAAGACCATATCCGCAGCTACCTGCCGGCCAGCTTCCCCGGTTCCGTGCTCAGCGAACTGGGCTTCAACTGGAGTGACAGCAGCCGGGAGGCGAGCGGGGTGTCGATCAAGCTCACCAGCAAGGAGAGCCTTGCGGTGGTGAATGCCGACATCTTTTTCGTGTTTCTGCGGGCGCAGAACGCGGCGGTGCAACGCAACTACCAGAGCCTGGTGCAACACCCGCTGTGGCAGCAGATGCGTGCGCCGCAGCAAGGCCAGGTGTGGCAGGTCGATGGCATCGCCTGGAGCCTGTCGGGCGGCATGCTGGGGGCGAACCTGATGCTCGACGACGTGGCCCGCGTGGCCGCCGCGCAGGTGGCCTCATGAGTCCTGGTGCAAAGCTGTGCTGCGCCGGGGTCGTATTGCTGTTGTGCTGCGTGTTGAGCCTGGCGGTCGGTGCCACCTGGATTCCGCTGCCGCAAATTGCCGCGGCGTTTGTCCACCCCGACCCGCTGAGTATCGATGATGTGCTGGTGACCACCACGCGCCTGTCGCGGACCCTGATGGCGATTTCCGTCGGCGCCAGCCTGGCGGTCGCGGGCGCCCTGATGCAGGCCCTGACGCGTAATCCGCTGGCGTCCCCCGGCCTGTTCGGGATCAATGCCGGTGCGACTTTTTTCATCATCCTGTTTTCCTCGATCTTCTCCCTGGCCTCGCCGGATGCCTGGCTGTGGTGTGCCTTTCTGGGCGCGGCCGTGGCGGGGTGCCTGGTGTGGTTGATCGGCAACATGGGGCAGGGCAGTCTCAGTCCGCTGCGCATTGTGCTGGCGGGGGCGGCGATGGCCGCGCTGTTTTCCGCCTTCAGTCAGGCGTTACTGGTGGTGAATCAGGATGGCCTGGACACGGTGCTGTTCTGGATGGCCGGTTCCTTGACCGAACGCAGCCTGTCGACCGCCGCACCCTTGTTGCTGTGCGCGGTGCTTGGCTTGTCGGGGGCGCTGTTGCTGGGCGGGCAGCTCAACGTACTGAACGCCGGGGAAGAGATTGCCACCGGGCTCGGGCAGCGTACCGGGCTGATCCGGCTGCTGATGAGCGTGCTGGTGATCTGTCTGGCGGGCAGCGCCGTGGCACTGGCCGGCAGCATCGGTTTCATCGGCCTGCTGGTGCCGCACATGGTGCGCAAGGGGTTGTCCATCGACCACCGCTGGCTATTGCCCGGTTGTGCGCTGCTGGGGGCCATTCTGTTGCTGTTGGCGGACACCCTGTCGCGGGTGGTGATCCTGCCGCAGGAGGTGCCGGTAGGGGTCATGACGGCGCTGTTCGGCGCGCCGTTCTTTATCATGCTGGCGCGGCGTGGAGGTCGTTATGGATAAGGTGGTGACCTGGCGCCGGGGCGGCTATTCCCGGCAGGTCAACCTCGGTACCTGGTGGCGACTGGCGGCGGCGCTGCTGGTCACCTTGCTGGTGATGCTCGGCTCGTTGGCGCTGGGCAAAGTCATCCTGTCGCCCTTCGAGGTGCTGCGCATCCTGTTTTCCAGCCAGGACCCCAGCCTGACCTTGATCGTCGAGCAACTGCGTTTTCCGCGCATTGTCCTGGCGGCCTTGGTGGGGGCGGCGTTGTCGGTGTCCGGGCTGATCCTGCAAAGCATCATCCGCAACCCGCTGGCGTCGCCTGACCTGCTGGGCATCACCAGCGGTGCCAGCGCCGCCGCCGTGCTCTATCTGTCATTCCTGTCGGTGACCCTGGGGCAACAGTTTCTGCCCCTGGCCGCCATGCTCGGAGCGGCCCTGGCGACACTGGCCATTTACCTGCTGGCCTGGAAGCAGGGCGCCTCGCCGTTGCGCCTGGTGCTGATCGGCGTCGGCGTGTCGGCGATGTTGACGGCGGCGACCACCTTCATCCTGGTCTTCAGTCCGCTGACCACCACCCTGTCGGCGTATGTCTGGTTGACCGGCAGCGTCTACGGCGCCAGTTGGCCCGAGCCCCTGGCGCTGGCGGGCTGGCTATTGGGCATTTGCCCGTTGCTGGTGCTGTTGGCCCGGCAGGTGATGGTGCAACAGCTGGACGACCACCTGGCCCAGGGTATCGGCGTGCGTGTGCAATGGCTGCGGGCCGGTCTGTTGCTGGTGAGTGTGGCCTTGGCCGGGGCGGCCGTGGCCTGGGGTGGCGCGATCGCCTTTGTCGGGCTGATTGCGCCGCACATCGCCAAGCGCCTGGTGGCCCCCGGTTTCGCCGGTCAGGCGGTGATGGCGGCGCTGGTCGGGGCCAACCTGGTGATGCTGGCGGACCTGGCCGGGCGCACGCTGTTCTTGCCCCTGGATCTGCCGGCCGGGATTTTTGTCGCGGTCCTGGGCACGCCCTTTTTTCTCTATCTGTTGATTAAACAACGTCATTAAGGAACTCAACGCATGACGTCGATTGCAAGTCGCGGCCTGACCCTGAGCTATCAGCGCCAGGTAATTATTGACGCACTGGACATGCAACTGCCCAAGGGCAAGATCTCGGTGCTGATCGGCAGTAACGGCTGCGGCAAAAGCACCCTGCTCAAATCCTTCGCCCGGCTGCTGAAACCGCAGCAAGGCTCGGTGATTCTCAACGGCGTGGATATCCAGCAAAAATCCACGGCGGCGGTGGCGCGTGAGCTGGCCATCCTGCCCCAGACCCCGACCGCGCCGGAGGGCATTACCGTGCGCCAGCTCGTGGCCCTGGGCCGATACCCGTATCAGAGCTGGATGCAGCAGTGGTCGGTCGAGGATGAAGCCATGGTCAATCGCGCGCTGGAGCAGACCAGCCTGCAGGCGCTGGCCGATCGCCCGGTGGATGCCTTGTCCGGCGGGCAGCGCCAGCGGGCGTGGATCGCCATGACCCTGGCCCAGGACACCGGCATCGTGCTGCTGGACGAGCCGACGACCTTTCTCGACCTGGCGCACCAGATCGAGGTCCTGGACCTGCTGCGCGACCTCAACCGGCTCGAGAACAAAACCATCATCATGGTGCTGCACGACCTCAACCTGGCCTGTCGGTATGCCGATCACATGGTCGCGGTGCACGAGCGAACGGCGTTTGCCCAGGGCCGGCCCGAGGACGTCTTGACCCAGGCGCTGGTCAAGACCGTGTTCGACCTCAACTGTCGAATCATTCCTGACCCGTTCTTCGGTACGCCGATGTGCATCCCGTTCGGTCGGGAACTGCCGCAATGAGTCTGGCGGGTTATTTCACGGCGCCAGAGTGGGCCGTGTTGTCCGCTGGATTGCGGCTCAAAGACATCGAAGCGCGCGACCCGTTACGCTCGCTGATGGCCCGGGATTTGTTGCAGGAGGCGGTGTGCGAGCAACTGCTGGACGCCCTGGGCCCGGTGATCGGCTCGCCGACCCGGGCGATCACTGCCTCGCTGCTGGGCAAGCGCTTATCGTTCCTGGCGACCGGTGCCTGCCTGTATGCGATGTCGGTGTATGACAAGGGGCTGTTGCTGTCTCTGGACAACACGGTGATCGAGTACGGCCACGATGACGGGCTGTGGACGTCGTCGCTGCCGCTGCATCACGGCCAGCCGCTGACCTATGGGGTGAACGAGCGCGAGGCCTGGCGGGAGGCCGTGGTGCAGGCGCTGTTTGCCGGGCTGTTGAAACCGCTGTGGCAAACCTTCAACCGGGTCACCGGCGTTACCCGGCGCATCCTCTGGGAGAACACTGCGGTACGCGTGTATTCGTTGTATGAAAAACGCATGGCAAAAATCGACGATCCGTCGGTGCGCGAACGCTGCGAAGCGGACTTCCAATGGTTGCTGACTCAGGCCGAGCCTGCGCTGTTCGGCCTCGACTACAACCCGCTGAGCCATTTCCGCCGACCGCCGACACTGGTCGACGACGGCCAACGCAGCATTCGCTTTCGGCGCACGTGTTGTTTCTACTACCTGGCCACCGAGCCTGCCGAATACTGCTCGACCTGCCCATTGCTACGCCCGGGGAAAAAATGCCGATGAGGGACCAGATTTCCTCGCGACAGCAGGTCGTCAGCCGGGAGCTGCCAGACCAGTCCATTGTCACGCCCGGGGAATGCCGATGAGTTTTCAGATCAACCCTCGCCAGCCAGTCGTCAGCCGGGAACTGCTCGCCGCCTACCGTTCGATCCCTTCGTCGACCATCGGCCATTTTTCCGACCGTGGTTTCCTGCGCGGGATCAAGCCGTTGTTCAACGACATCCGCATGGTCGGCCAGGTCGTCACCGTCAAAGTCTTCCCGCCCGATGGCAGCATTCTGCGTGAGGCCCTGTTGCTGAGCGAGCCAGGCGACGTGCTGGTGATCGAATGCATGGGCGACGAGGAATGTGGTTGCTGGGGCGAACTGCGCACCTTGGCGGGATTGATCAAAGGCCTGGCCGGGGTGGTGGTGTCGGGCGCCGTCACCGACGTCAGCGCTTTGCGTCGTCATGGCCTGCCAGTGTTTTGCCGGAACGTCAGTGCATTCACCACGCGCGGCATCGGCGCACAGGGAGAAGTCAATCAGCCGATCCAGGTCGGCGCGGTTCGGGTGCAGCCGGGAGACCTGGCCATCGGTGACGATGACGGCGTGTTCATCCTCGATCCCGGCCGGGCCGCCGAGCTGCTGCCCGAGCTGTTGATCAAGGAGGAAACGGACCAGCGACGCAGGGCGGAATTCCTCCAGCGGCTCCACGGCCGTCCTGCATAAACCGCCGCAATCGCCGTTTGCCCTTGGCCCTTGTAGGAGCGAGCTTGCTCGCGAAGGTCTCAAGGGCGACGCGTTCATTCAGAAGAATGCGTTATCGTTAACGTCCTTCGCGAGCAAGCTCGCTCCTACAGGGTTCGGCGTTGACCACAATTCATCGATACACCGCTGATCCCTGTAGGAGCTGGCTTGCCAGCGAAGGCGGCCTCGAGCCTTGCAGCGCCCATGACGGCGCCTTCGCCGGCAAGCCGGGCTCCTACAGGGTGTGGCGTTGACCACAATTCATCGATACACCGCTGATCCCTGT